>NZ_JBHUSF010000186.1:0-17197 GCF_042673295.1 Rhodococcus sp. NPDC057014 | reverse complement strand
GGGCGGGGGGGCCGCCCCCCCCCCCCCCCCACGGCCCTGCCCCGCAGGATCATCGGGGTGCCCCGGGCGCGAGAGCCGCGACGGCCGACCGTGCGGCCTGCGGGGACTGTGCGCTGCGCGCGGCGAGGGCCATCTCCCGGCACCGGTCGAGGTCGGTGGCGGCGAGGCGTGCCCGGACGCCGCCCAGCGAGGGCGCCACCATGGACAGGCTGGTGATCCCCAGCCCGACGAGCACCAGCGCCAGCGCGGGATCGGACGCGGCCTCACCGCAGACGCCGACAGGTGTGCCCGCCTCGGCTCCGGCCGCACCGACCAGGCCGATGAGGTCCAGGACCGCGGGCTGCCACGGGTCGAGCAGTGCGGCGAGGCCACCGGCCATCCGGTCGGCGGCGCAGGTGTACTGGCTCAGGTCGTTGGTTCCGATGCTGACGAAATCGAGGTGTTCGAGCAGGTCGCGGGCGCGCAGTGCCGCCGAGGGGATCTCGATCATCGCCCCGATCTTCGCGATGCCGCGGGACCGGGCGAGTGCGGCGAATCCCTCCGCCTCTCCCGCAGTGGCGACCATCGGGGCCATCACCCACAGGTCCGCACCGGTGGCGGAGGCCGCCACGCCGAGCGCTTCCAGTTGGGTGGCCAGGACGTCCGGGAAGACGGAGCCGACCCGCAGTCCCCGGACACCGAGTGCCGGGTTCTCCTCGGTGCCCAGGTCGAGGAACGGCAGTGGTTTGTCGGATCCGGAATCGAGTGTCCGGACCACCACCTTCCGTCCGGCGAACCGCTCCAGCACGGAGGTGTACGTGGCGATCTGCTCGTCGAGGGTGGGCGCGCTCTGCCTGCCGAGGTAGAGGAACTCGGTGCGGAACAGTCCGACGCCCTCCGAATCCGCGGCGGCGGCGCGCACGGCGTCGTCGACGGTGCCGATATTGACGAGCAGCCCGACGGATGCGCCGTCCCGGGTGCGGCCCGGCCCACTCGTGGCCGCGACCCGCGCCCGGGCCTCGGCGATCCGCGTCGACACCTCCGACTGCCGACGTTCGCCGGGGTCGACGACGACCTCGCCCGTGGTGCCGTCGAGCACCACCGGTCTCCCCTCGATCAATCGGTCGAGGTCGGCGCAGTTCACGATTGCGGGCAGGCCGAGCGATTTCGCCAGTATCGAAGTGTGACTCGTGGGCCCGCCCTCCGCGGTGAGCAGGCCCACCACGTCGCTGCCGCCGAGCATCGCGGTGTCCGCGGGCGACAGGTCCCGGGCGACGAGAACGAACGGGTATCCGGGGTCGGGGATTCCGGGCATCGGCACTCCCGACAGCACCGCGACCGCACGATGTCCGAGGTCGCGCAGGTCCGCGACGCGCTCGGCCATGTACCCGCCGAGTGCCTCGAGTGTGACGCAGTAGCCCTCGAACGCGACGCTCACGGCGTGCGCCGTCGGCATGCCGCCGCGAAGGTTCTCCTCGGCGGCGGACACGATTCCCGGGTCGCGGGCCATCGCCGCCGACACGAGCAGGATCTCGGACGCGACACCGTCCACCTGCGCGGCGCGGGCCTCGAGGTCGCCGGATACCGTCGCGAGGGCGTCCCGCACCCGGGCGATCTCCGCTGGGACCGATTCGCCGACAGGGTCGTCGGCGGACGTCTCGACCGGCGTTCCGAACGCGAGCCAGGGCGCGCAGACCAGGCCCGGACTCACCCCGAGTCCGTGCACTGTCTGTTCCGTGGTCGTCGGCATCAGGCGGCGTCGAGGTCGGAGGCGAGCAGGTCGGCGAGGCGGTCGAGGGCCTCCTCGCTGCCCTCTCCTTCTGCGGTGATCGTCACCTCGGTACCGAATGCGGCGCCGAGGGTCATGACCGCGAGCATGCTGCCCGCGTCCACCGGCGCCGACTCGCCGACGGCGATCTGCACCGGGACCGGCACGGCCGCGGCGGCCTGGGTGAATTTCGCGGCGGGGCGGGCGTGCAGGCCCACCTTCGAACCGATGAGGACCGTTCGTGAAGCCATGCTCACTGACCTGCCTTTTCCGTGTCGGTGTCGGTGTTGGTGTCCGCGTCGTCCTCCCGGCCGGGAGTGCGCAGGTTCCATTTCTTGATGACGAAGCTGAACAGGACGTAATAGATCACCGCGTACCCGAGCCCGATGGGGATCAGCATCCACGCGTTGGTGGCCTTGCCGAAGTTGAGGACGTAGTCGAAGAAGCCTGCGGAGAACGTGAATCCGTCGTGGATGCCGAGTGCGTTGACGAGCGCCATCGAGGTGCCGGTGAGGAACGCGTGAATCAGGTACAGCGGCCAGGCGACGAACATGAACGCGAATTCGAGGGGCTCGGTGATCCCGGTAAGGAACGCCGTCAGCGCGGTGGACAGCATGATGCCGCCCACGACCTTCTTCTGCGAGGGCCGGGCGTTGCGCCAGATCGCCAGTGCGGCAGCGGGAAGCGCGAACATCATGATCGGGAAGAAGCCGGTCATGAAGATGCCGGCGCTCGGGTCGCCGGCGAAGAACCGGTTGAGGTCGCCGCGGACGAGTTCTCCGCTCGCGTTCTGGTAGTCGCCGACGAGGAACCACACGGTGGAGTTCAGGATGTGGTGCAGTCCGGTCGGGATGAGCAGGCGGTTGGCCATGCCGTAGACGCCGCCACCGATCACCGAGTTCTCGGCGACCGTCTCACCCACCCATGTCAGGGCGGAGTTGAACGCCGGGTACAGGAATGCCATGAGCACGCCGACGACGAGACCGGTGACGGCAGTGAGGATGGGAACGAGCCTGCGCCCGTTGAAGAATCCGAGGTAGTCGGGCAGTTTGGTGCGGTAGAACCGCTGCCACAGAATGGCGGACAGCAGACCCATCACGATGCCCGCGAGAACACCGTAGTTGATCAGCGCCTGGTCGCCGTTCGGGTCGGTCTTGCCTTCGAGAACGACCGGCGACATGGCCTCGAACACGCCGTTGACGACCATGTATCCGACCACCGCGGCCAGGGCGGTGGACCCGTCCGCCTTCTTGGCCCAGCCGATGGCGATGCCCACCGCGAAGATGAGGGGCAGCCAGGTGAACACGGCCTGGCCTGCCGCGGAGATGACGGACGCGGCGGTGTGCATCGAGTCGAACCGGCCGAGGAGGTCGTCCTGGCCGAGTCGCAGCAGGATGCCGGCCGCGGGTAGTACCGCGATCGGCAGCATCAGGCTGCGCCCGAGGCGCTGCAACCCGGCAAACACCGCTGATTCCTTTTTCGGGCTGTCTACGACAGTCATATCGGCCTTCTCTGTGCGCGTCGGTCGCCGAATCGGCGTCTGGTGAGTCCCGAAACCGGTGGCGGCGAGCGCGTCGTACGGCTTCGGGAAAACTATTGTGGACCAGCACCCCCAACGGGTACTGTCCGGTCATAACCAGTTGCTAGTTTGACCAGGTGAGCACAGGATGTCAACAGGCAAATGTGATCCAGCTAACTCATTCCTCACCATCATCTGCAGCGCACACACGAACTACGAGGGAGAACCGATGTCCAAAGCGGACGCAATCATCAGCGGCCTCGGCGGTGCCGACAACATCGTCGAGATCGAGGCCTGCATCACCCGGCTGCGCACCGAGGTCAAGGACGGCGCCAAGGTCGACGAGGCCGCGCTCAAGGCCGCAGGCGCCCACGGGGTGTTGAAAGCGGGCAGCGTCGTCCAGGTCATCGTCGGCCCCGAGGCGGACACCCTGGCCGAGGACATCGAGGACATCCTGTGAGCCTGTCCGTGCAGGCACCGCTGCCCGGCCGGGTGCTCGCCCTGGCCGACGTGCCCGACCCCGTGTTCGCCGGACAGATGGTGGGTTCCGGAGTCGCGATCGAACCGGCACGCGACCGTGGCGCCCTCGACGTGCGCGCGCCGATCTCGGGCAAGATCCTCAAGCTGCATCCGCACGCGTTCGTCATCCTGGGCTCGGCGGGCGGCGGCGTGCTGGTGCACCTGGGAATCGACACCGTGAAGCTGCAGGGCGAGGGGTTCACCCTGCTCGCGGCGGAGGGCGACGAGGTCGACGCCGGCGACCCCGTGGTGCGGTTCGATCCGACCGAGATCGACGGCACCGGGTACTCCGCCGTCTGCCCGATCGTGGTGATGGATTCCACGCCGGACTCGGTGTCCACCGACACCATCGGAGCCGACGTGACCACCGGCGACGCCCTGTTCGACTGGACGGCGTCGTAGAAGCAGAGGGCGGCCGGGCTCAGACGCTGCGCTGAGTCCGCTCCCCCTGAACTTCCATCTGCAGTTGGTAGCGATCGGACCGGTACCAGCTGCGGGTGTGCTCGACCGGTGTGGGGCCGCTGAAGGACACCCGGTCGAAGTACATCACCGGGGCGCCCTTCTTGATGCCGAGCAGGGTCGCGATCTCCTGGCTCGCCCCATCGGCGCTCACGGTCTGCTCGGCCCGGTCGATCGGCATGCCGTACCGGTCGGCGGTGGCCCGGTAGATCGAGCCGGTAAGGTCGAGGTCCAGCAGGCCGGGAAGCAGTGCGGCGTTGAACCAGCCGTCGTCGACGCTGACCGGTTCGCCGTCGGCCAGCCGCAGCCGTTTGACGTGGTAGGCACTGGTGCCCGGTGCGATCCGCAGCGCCTTCGCGGTGGCCTCGGGTGCAGCGTCCTCCTCGCTCTGCAGCACGACCGTCGTCGGCTTGTGGCCCTGCGCCCGCATCTCCTCCGTGAACGAGGCCAGGTGGAGTTTCGACTGCACCGGACGATGCGCCACGAACGTGCCCTTGCCGCGCACCCGGACCAGGTGGCCCTCGTTGACGAGCTGCCCGATCGCCTCGCGAACGGTGATGCGACTGACGCCGTAGTCCTGCATCAGTTTTCGTTCACTGGTCATCAGGTCGCCGGGCTGAAGTTCCTTGGTGCACTTGTGCAGCAGGATGGCACGGAGTTGCTCGTGCTTCGGGATCACGCTGTCGCGTAGATGTACGGGCATCATGCCGGCGGCTCCAGCTCTGTCAGGGGTGGGACACATCGGATCAGGCAGTCGGACTGCAAAGGTCCCGTCCGGTCCGGTCCAACCACGAGAATACGTGATCCGGACGCTCCGGCCTACCGTGCGGCCTCGGCGAGCGCCTCCAGATACTTGCGCGTCATCGCCCTCTGCACGACCCGGCCCGCGGGCCCGCCGAGCCGCGTGAACCACCGCCCCGGTTTCGAGAACGCCGACACGGTCGCGACGACGGTGCCGTCCGGCAGCTGTTCGACGACGAAGCTCTCCTCACCGCGCTCGGGATGCCCCGGCAACGTGCCGTACGCGAAGCCCTTGCGCTGCGGATCGTCGAGCACGTAGACGACCCTGCAGGAGAACCTCAGTCGGAACGGACCGACGCCCCAGCGCAGTTCGACCGACGAGCCGGGCACTGCGGTCGGGGCCTCGGCCCGCACCTCGAGCCCCGCGCCGCGGTGCATCCCCCAGGCACACAGGAGGCTTGCGGCCGCCTCGAATGCGTCTGCCCCGTCACCGATCACCTTCTGCTCACGCAGATGGTGGTATCCCGCCGGGAACGGAACGTCGCGGCTCGCACCCACCTCCGGGTACGTGAACGCGGGCAGGTCGTTTCCGGAGGTACTGATGACGGTCGATCCTCTCGGTCGGGAGGTCGCCCAGCCTACTGCTCCGACCGGGCCGCGGGACGGATGTTCTGATTCACATGGAAGAGGTTGTCCGGATCGTACTTCGCCTTCACCTGCGCCAACCGGTCGTAATTGCCGAGGTAGGAGGCACGCACCCGGTCCTCGCCCTCGGACATCATGAAGTTGACGTACGCCCCGCCCGCGGTCGTCGGGTGGAGGGCCTCCCAGTACTGCTTGGCCCAGTCCGTGATGACCTCGGCGTTCGCCGGATCCGGGTCGACCCCGACGATCACGCCCGCCCAGCCGCCGTCCCGGTACGCGAACGCCGTGCCGTCCTCGGCCACCCGCGTCGCCGCGCCGTCGATCGGATACATGTGCATCGTCGAATGGCCGGTGGGCAGCCGACGACCGAACTCCAGGTGGATGTCGACGGCCTCGTCGGAGATCTCCCGGACGAAGTCTGCGCGCCAGTACCACTGCAATCCCGCCGGGTACAGTGCGTCGAAGGCCGATTGCAATGCCGTGAAAGGCATTTCGCCGACCCCCACCAGCAGTGGATTACCGAATTCGCGGATCGGTTCGAGCACCGCGTCCGCCTTGCCCGGATCGCCGGTGTAGCACCAGATGATGCCGCACGCCTTGCGGCCCCACAGTTCCTCGGGGAACGGCGGCGCCGGAGGAATGGTCAGCAGACCGATCCAGCCGTTGAGTTCCTCGGGCAGCGACGGCAGGAGTTCGCGGTACCACCGCATCACGTCGGGGGTGTCCTCCAGGTCGTACAGCACCGGCCCGCCGACGACATTTCCGTGGTCGCCGATCTCGTGACACGCGAACTGGAACGACGTGACCACACCGAAGTTCCCGCCGCCGCCCCGCAGCGCCCAGAACAGGTCCGGATGCGAGCGCTCGCTCGCCGTCACCAGGGTGCCGTCGGCGAGGACGACGTCGGCGGAGAGCAGGTTGTCCACCGTGAGACCGAAACGGCGCGTCAGGTAGCCGATCCCGCCGCCGAGCGTCAGACCGCCGACACCGGTGGAGGCGATGAACCCGGACGGGGTGGCCATGCCGAACGGCACGGTGGCATGGTCGACGTCGCTCCAGGTGCACCCACCGTCGACCCGGACGGTCCGGTCGGCGGGCGAGACCGTGGTCCCGCGCATCCCCGACAGATCGATCACGAGGGCGTCGTCCCACACGCCGAGGCCTCCCGCGTTGTGTCCGCCTCCGCGAACCGCGAGCTCGACGTGCTGCTCCCGCGCGAACCGCACGCACGCGACGACGTCCGCTGCGTTGGCGCAGCGCGCGATGGCCGCGGGACGACGGTCGATCATGGCGTTGTACACGGCCCGCGCGTCGTCGTAGCCGGCGTCGCCGGGCGTGATCAACTCTCCGCGCAGAGACGCGGCCAGTTCCGTGAAAGGCGGTGTCGTCGTCGGTGTCGAACTGGTGGTGGTGCTCATGACCTTCTCCTCGGATCGGCGGCCCCGGAACGGGCAGTGCCTGGTAATTCACACCGTAGGAATCGGGCGTTCGCGCACCGTTCGCGCCGAAACCCCGCCCGCGAACGGTCCGACGTCCGCACGAAGTCGCAGGACTTGCGGCAACCACCACCGGTCGTCGTGTTGCTCGGCGGCGATCAGAGCGGCATCGAGAGTCGCGCGGGCGGCGTCCACCGACCCGGCGTCGATCTGGACCTCCGCCAGCAACGAGAGCCAGTACGGCATCCGCGCGAACGCCCGCTGCCGTCGCAACGCGGCAAGCCCGTCGTGGATCTTCGCGATTCCCGGTTCGCCACCGACAAGCCGGCCTTCGAGGATCTGCGACCACTGGCTGTAGTAGGCGAAATGGTAGCGCTCGCACAGCTGCCGCAACTCCGTCAGCGAGGCGAGCAGCGCGGTGTCGTCGCCCCGGACCTGATGCAGCACCGACGCGTACCCCAGCGCCACCGCGAGACTGTACGGGTGGCCGCAGGCCCTGCCCAGCCCGAGGGCATCCGCGGACGCCTGCTCGGCCGCCTGCTCGTCGCCGATCATCCAGTACGCGTGCGACTCCCACGCGTGGCAATGCACCTCGAGCCGCGTTCCGAGGATGAACGAATAGTCGTCCGAGAACGATCGCTGCGCGATGTCGAAATGTTCGATCGCCTCCCTCGGCCTGCCGAGACCGAGGGCGCCGCCCGCCACCGCGAAATGCGCCTGACCCTCGAATTCCGGATCCGCCGCGGACAGTTCGAGGGCACGCACGCCGAGCCCGTGGGCGTGCGCGGTGTGCCCCTGCACGAAGTGGACCGCAAACAATCCGATCAGCGCACCGAGCACCACCTTCGGCCTGCGGAGTCGCTGCCCCAACTCCATGGTGCGGTCCAGCGTCCGCTCGAGCTGAGGGTCGGAGTATCCGTACAGAGTGGTCAGCGGCGCCGACATGCCCTGCCGCACATCCACCTCGTGAGCGTCCCGGTTGCGGCCCACCGGCATCGCCTCCAGAAGGTCGAGGCAGTCCCGGAAGAGCCGCAGGGCGTCGGCGTTCGCGAACACGCCTGCCGCTACCTCGGCGGCGCGCTGCAGATAGTGCAGGGCACGGTCGGGGCGGCCGCCGCGCCGATACTGCTCGGCGAGTTGCGCGGCCACGTCGTCCGTGCGGCCGGTGTGGAGGAGTTCGAGTCCCTGCGCCAGACGCCGATGCAGGAGCCAGCGCCGCGGCGGACCGACCGAGCGGTACGCGGCCTCCCGGACCAGGTCGTGCACGAAGTCGTACCCGGTGCCCGCCGGCCGGACGATCCTGCGCCGCCACAACTCGTCCACCGCCTGCACGAGGGAATCGGTGTCCAGGTCGCTCGCCTCGCTGAGCAGGTCCAGATCGAAATCCGCGCCGAGGGCCGCGGCGAGGCCCGCGACGTCCCGGGCCGGATCCGAGCACTGCCCGAGTCGCCGGGCCAACACCTCGCCGAGGTCGCCGGCGCCCCCGCCGCCCCCGGTCGCATCCGCGCCCGGCACCATCCTGGCGGCCTCCACGACGTACAGCGGGTAGCCCGCGGTCGCGGCGTACAGCACCGCCTCCTCCGCAGGATCCAGCACCCGGCCACCGAGGGACCTCGCCAGTTCGACGGTCCCGTCCGCGGTCAACGGGTCCACCTCGACGTCCGTGACCAGTCGCGCCGACCGGAGGGCCCGCAACGCGTCCCGCACGTCGCGGCGGGACTGCGCCTCGTCCGTGCGGGCGGTCGCCGCGACCAGTACCCGCAGGCGGGTGTCGAGGGTCAGCAGAAACGCCAGCCACGCCGTCGTCTCCGCGTCGCACCACTGCAGATCGTCGAGGACGAGCAGGACCGGCCGGCCGGGCGAGAGCACCGCGCGCGCCGTCCCCTCGAAGAAGCGGTGCCTCTGCCATGCGTCGACCATCGCCCGGGACGTCGCCGGCCGCGGCGCGGACTCGGCGCTCGGGACCAGCCGCTCGACCTCGACCCTCCACAACGGATCCAGCGACCCGATCGCCGACCGCAACTCCGGGCTGCGCAGCCACTCGGCGACGGGGGCGAGCGCGACGCGGCCCGGCAGCCCGAAACACCGCGCCGTCGCCACCACAGCCCCGTCGGCACGAGCGACCTCCGCGAGTTCGGTGGTCAACCGGGTCTTGCCGACCCCCGCGTCACCCGAGACGAGCACCAGCCCCTGCCTGCCGTCGAGGGCCTGCCGCCACCGCCGCTGCAATTCCCCGCATTCGCGCTCCCGCCCGATCAGTGCGGGCATCGCCGTCCGAACGCGTTCGCGCCGGGGAGCCGCGGCCGGTTGCTCGCCCAGCAGATTGTCGAACAAGCGGGTGGTCGCGGCGCCCGGCGCGACCCCGAGTTCGGTCTCGAGTACCGCAGCGCACCGGTGGTACGTGGTCATCGCCGCCGCCCGGTCACCCGAGGCGGCCTGCAGTTCCATGAGCGTCCGGTACCCGGCCTCCGCCAGCGGGTCGAGTTGGATGCGCCGTCGCGCGCACGCCGTCGCCGTCTCCACCTCACCCGACTCCCGCAGCACCCGCACCATCGCCTCGCAGAGTTCGACGCACTCCCGGCGCAGCACGTCCCGATGGTCGAGGACCCAGTCCTCGTACACCCCGGGCATGAGGTCACCGCGATAGGTGTCGATCGCGCGATCCGCGTGTTCGAGAAATGCCTGCGTGCCGGAATCGGCGAGGGCGGCGAGGGCGGCCGCCCGCTCGTTGCGGAACGTGTCGACGTCCACCCGGCACGACGGCGAGTCCGTCCACGTCAGCGTCGGCCCGTCCGCGGTCGGCGCACCGTCCGACCCCAGGAGACCGCGGAGGTTGTGCAGTTCCCGCCGCAGGTTGGTGCGGGCCTGCTGCTCGCTCGACTCGGGCCAGAACAGCCCGGCGAGACGGGTCCTGGACTGGGCGAGACCGGCGTGCAGCACGAGATAGGCCAGCAGCGCGATCGCCCGTGACGAGACGGTGCCTGCCCCGTCGTCCGGGTTCGACACGCGCTGCTCGCCGAGCAGGTAGACCGTCACCATGACTGACCAGCTCCCGGTCGCGGAACGAGGCGAGCTTCCGCGTCATTCATCATCGCACGGTCAGCGGAGGTGCTGGTACAGCGCTTTCAGCTCCCGGATCGCGGCGTCCACCGCACGCTCGTCCTCACTGACCGAGCGGATCGCCTTCCGCAGCAGGAGCGGGTCGAGGTCGTCGATCGCCGCCCGGAAGTCGGCGTCGGGCAGTCCGGGCAACGAGGACTCGTCCCCGAACCAGTCGTCGACGTCCGCGTCAGAGGAGTCGCCCCCGACGCCCTCGATCAGCATGTCCAGATCGACGCCGCGCAACGTCAGGATCTCGAGCGGGTTCTCGTCGATGCGCTCGGTGGTGAGGTAGGCGACCGCCGCCGCATGCTTGCACGGCCACCCGTCGTCCGGGCAGGTGCAGTCGTAGTTCAGCGCGGACGCCCCGGCGGGCAGCAGCAGGGGACCGAGCGCCTCGGGAACCCCGCCGCCCGCCAGCATCGCCAGGCTGCCCGGTTGCCTGCGGACCACCGCGACCAGTTCGGCGATCTCCGACTCGTCGAGGCGATCGATCGAGACGGTCGCGACGAACGGCTGGAGTTGGCTGCCCTGAACCTCCCCCGTCACCATTCCACCTGCGATCTCGAGCGAGATCACCTGACCGCTGCGCGCGTAACTCCGACCGCGACTCATCCGGCCCTTGTCGGCGACGAACTCGATGATGTCGACGAAATTGCGGCCCCACCACGTGCGGCCGAATGATCCCCGCTGGGACCGTGCCTCCAGCCCGCCCGTCACGGGTCGTCGCCGGCCGTACTGACCGAAGTACGGTCCGGGGCGCCGATTCGTCATTCGCCCACCGCCTCGTCGCCGAGCCGCAGCAGTTCGCCCAGCTGTTCGGTGCTCATCTCCGTCACCCAGTTCTCGCCCGTCCCGACGGCGAGGTCCGCCAACTCCTGTTTGGTGGCGATCATCGCGTCGATCCGCTCCTCCAGGGTTCCGACGCACACGAGCTTGCGCACCTGCACGTCCCGCCGCTGGCCGATCCGGAACGCCCGATCCGTGGCCTGGTTCTCGACGGCCGGATTCCACCACCGGTCGAGGTGGACGACGTGATTGGCGGCGGTGAGGTTCAGCCCCGTTCCGCCTGCCTTCAGCGACAGCATCATGATCGGCGGCCCGTCGTCGCTCTGGAACGAGGCCACCATGTCGTCGCGCTTCTGCTTCGGAACGCCCCCGTGCAGAAACGGCACGGGAGTACCGAAACGTTCGGCGAGATACGGGGTGACGAGATCACCGAATTCACGGAACTGGGTGAACAGCAACGCCTTCTCACCGTCCGCGACGACGGAGTCGAGGATGTCCTCGACGAGCCCCAGCTTGCCGGACCGGTGCTGTCCGCGCCGCATCACCGCCGACCCGTCGCGCAGGAAGTGCGCCGGATGATTGCACACCTGCTTGAGCTTCGTCAGGGCGGCGAGGACGGCACCCTTGCGCTTCATCCCCTTCTTGTCCTTGATCTGCGCCATCATGTCGTCGACCACCGCCCGGTACAGCGCGGCCTGCTCGGCGGTGAGGTTGGCGCGGACCGTCATCTCGAACTTGTCCGGCAGGTCGGCGATGACAGCGGGATCGGTCTTGACGCGGCGCAGCACGAACGGGGACGTGACCGCGCGGAGCCGGGCGACGGCCGTCTCGTCCTGCTCCCGCTCGATCGGCACCACGAAACGCTTGCGGAACATCGCCTCCGAACCCAGGATGCCCGAGTTCGCGAAATCGAGGATCGAGCGCAGTTCGTCCAGCCGATTCTCGACCGGAGTGCCCGTCAACGCGACCCGATGCTCCGCCGGAATGCTGCGGGCCGCCCGCGCCTGCCCGGTCTTCGCGTTCTTGATGTGCTGCGCCTCGTCCAGCACCACCCGCCGCCAGTCCTGCTCCCTCAGCTGCGCGACGTCGCGGGCGAGCAGCGCGTACGTGGTGATCACCAGGTCGCTCTGCATCACGGCGGCGGCGAGGTCGTCGCCGCTCAGCCGCTGCGGACCGTGATGGACGAGCACCCGCAGCGACGGAACGAAGCGTGCCGCCTCACGCTGCCAGTTGCCGACCACCGACATCGGGCACACCAGCAGTGTGGGCGTTGCGGCGTTCTCGTGTGCGAGCAGGGCGAGCAACTGCAGTGTCTTGCCGAGACCCATGTCGTCGGCCAGGACCGCCCCGAGCCCGAGGCGGCTCATGAACACCAGCCAGTCCAGCCCCCGCTTCTGGTACGGCCGCAGCGTGGCGTCCAACCCGTCCGGGGTCGGCACGTCCTGCGGCGTGATGTCGCCGTCGAGCAGCGCGGCCGCCCAGCCGGTGGCGGTGACCTCCTCGACGGGGAGATCGGACAGATCGTCCGCGATCAGGTCTTTCAGCAGGTCCACGATGGCGCGATCGCCGCTGCCGTGCCGCTCCGCGACGTACCGCGCGGCGCGGGAGAGCACGTCCTGATCGGCCCGAACCCACTCACCGCGCAGCCGCACGAGGTCGCTCTTCGCAGTGACCAACCGGTTCATCTCCGCGGCGGTGAGCACCGTGTCGCCGAGTGCCAGTTCCCAGTTGTACTGCACCAACTGGTCTTTACCGACGGACCGGTTCTCCGCGCTCGCCGGGGTGCTGGGCGAGCTCACCCGCAGTCGCATCGACGTCGACGCCACACTCCACGCCCGCGGCAGCAGCAGGCTGATGCCCTTCTCCTTCAACGCCACCGCGCCGTGCCCGACGAGGTCGATGACCACCGCGGTGGGCAGCATCAGGTCCAGACTGTCGGGGTCGCTCGGGACGTCCTGCAGCCGCGGGTAGGCGGCGACGGCCTCGGTCAGTTTGCGAACACCGGTCTGCAGGCGGCTCGCCTCCGTCCGGTGCAGCGGAATCGGCACCGGTGCTTCACCTTCCGGACGCAGGCACACCTGCAGCCGCCACAACACCGTGTCCGGGTCCCAATCGCCCTCCACGTCCACGTCTTCCGGCTCGAGCAGTCGCAGCACCAGTTCGGGTTCGTCCACCTTCAGGCTGTCCCGCCACCCGTCGAGGGAACCCGCCAGCTGGGCGGTGCCCTCGGCGAAGTCCTCACCGCGAACCAGCGCGTCGATCAGCGGATGTTCCGGTGCAGTGCCGGAATCGTCCGGGTGCCTGCCGCCCAGGACCCGCCGGGCGACGGGGTCGGTCAACTCGGTCACCATGTCGTCGAGCACTGCCCGCGGGGTGGTTCCGTGGCGCTGCACCGGAGGCATCGCGACCGACAGTTCCGTGAGCCAGGCACGCTGCCGTTCGCCGCCGAGGAGCCGCCAGCGCGGCCACCAACCGCCCTCCGCCCGGTGCACCTCCGGCACCACGCGTCCCGCACGCACCCAGCGCTCGACGCCGCGCGCCACGTGGGCGAGGTAGCGCAGATCCCCGGCGACCCGGGGGTCGCGGGCCGACACCGACAGCAGGAAGTCGGTCGCGTCCGGCGGCGCGAGGGCGACCGCCGCCCACTCGAGCATCTCCGGACCCGACGGCGTCGGCATCGGCACCTTCACGTGATGGCGGAACTTCCGGGCGAGCACCCGCCCGACCGCGTCGGTCGGCTCCTCGGCGGCCGGATTCCGGTCCTCGACCCACAGCATGAGACCCGAACCGGGTGTCCAGAGGCCGTGCAGCATGCACCCATCCAATCAGGCACAACCGACAGCGGGAGAAGTCCCTGCTCGGCGGCTGTAACCCTCGACGAGATTCCACCGATGAACGAGGTGGCGGCTGTCCACGCCGGTATCGACCGGGATCGCTGCCGTTCGTAGATCGCAGTGATCGGAGGAACACACAATGGACGCGACACAGATGTTGCAAGTTCTCGTTCAGCTCATCCAGGTCCTCGGACCGTTGATGGGCGGCGGCGGAGGCGGCGGAGGCACAGGCTCCCTGGGTAGCCTGTTCGGCTCCTGAGTTCTCACGAAGAAGGCCCGCCGACCCCGTTCGGCGGGCCTACTTCGTGCCCGGATCCGGGCCCGGAGTTCGTGATAGGACTGTGGGCGTGAGCATGGCATACGGCTTCAGCGAATACGGCGGACCCGAGACGCAGCAGTTCTTCGACGTCCCCGTCCCCTCCCCCGGCCCCGGACAGTTGCTGGTCGCCGTCCACGCGGCGGGCGTGAATCCCGCCGATTGGAAGGTGCGGGCGGGAACGCGGAAGGACACCGTCCCGGTCACCCTTCCCGCGGTTCTCGGCCGGGAGGTCGCCGGTGTGGTCGCCGACGTCGGACCCCGGGTGACCGAGTTCGCGGTCGGCGACGCCGTGTTCGGCGCGACCGCCACCGGATTCGGTGGATACACCGAGTACACCCTGGTCAACACGGCCGCTGCGGCACACAAGCCCGACGGAGTCTCGTTCGCCGACGCGGCCACCCTGCCCGTCGCGGCGGGGACCGCGTACGACGCGCTGACCACCCTGGACCTGACGCCCGGCAGCAGACTGCTCGTCGTCGGCGCGGGCGGTGGCGTGGGGGTGGCGGCGCTGCAGTTGGCCGCGGCCCGCGACGTCACCGTGATCGGGGTCGCGAGCGAGGGCAAACGGGAGGTCGTCGAATCGCTCGGCGCCACGTGGGTGGCGTCCGGGGACGGACTCGCCGAACGCGTGCCGGGCCCGGTGGACGCCGTCTTCGACCTCGTCGGCGGTGCCGCGCTGGCCGAGGCGGCGCGGGTGGTGACGGATCCGGCGGCGATCATCAGCGTCGGCGACCCCCTCGCGGCACGGGACCTCGGCGGCTCGGGCGTGGACCGGCGCCGTACATCTGCGGTGTTCGCGGAGGTGGCCGCGCTTGTGGCCGACGGAACCCTCGACCCGCGGGTCGCCCACCGGTTCCCGTTCGCCCACGCCGGTGACGCGCTCGCGACGGTCGAGTCCGGACACACGAGCGGCAAGGTCGTGATCGAGTTCGGTGAGCGGGTCTGGCTTTCACCCGGTCCGAGGTAGATGCTGGAGAGACGTAGCTGCCGGAAAATCTCGGGAGTCGGTCATGAGCATCCTGATCCAGGTTCTCGAACAGGGGTACGCGCTCACCACCCCGTGGGAGCAACGGAAGTACGCCTTCGTCGATGCCACGCACATCGTCACCATTCGCCTGGACGGGCAGTCGGGTGTGTGGCTCGACGGAATGAAACACGGTGAGGCACACCGGCTTGCGGTCACCCCCGTCGCCAGCGAGGCGATCTTCTTCCTCCTGCGCACGCTCGACCTGCTCGCCGAATGCCGGCAGAGCGGCGGTTCCTGGGTCATCGGCCACGACGGCATGCACGTGTCGTCGATCGCCGCGGTGCGCCTGCCCTTCAGCTGACCTGTCGGGGGCCCGGTGCATACTCCTGGACGGTAGGGGGAGATTTTTCGAGCGCCGGGGGACGCATGAGACTTCTGTACGTGACGGCGTGGCTGGCCGTGAGCCTGTCGGCCGGCGGCTGCGGGGTGTCGCTGCTCGACCTGGGCGATAGCCCCGCACCGGGCAGCCCGCCCCGCGCGCACATCGAGGAACTGCTCGGGCGGGTCGCCACGGTCGAATCCCGCCCGCACCCCGGCGGATACCAGCGCGGGTGTTCGGGCCGGGACCTGTGCGTCTTCGGACCGGCCTGGACCGACGACCAGGACGCCGTGGGCGGCCACGACGGGTGCGACACCCGCAACAACGTTCTGGCGATCGATCTCCGGTCGGTGGTGTTCCGCGACGGCACCCGCGACTGCGTGGTGCTGAGCGGGGTCCTCGCCGATCCGTACTCCGGTGAGGAGCTTCCGTTCGACAGGGCGGACGCGAAAGCCGTCCAGATCGACCACGTCTACCCGCTGGCGGCCGCGTGGGACATGGGCGCGTCGACGTGGCCGCCCGAGCGCCGGCTCCGGTTCGCCAACGACGTCACGTTCAACCTGCTGGCCGTCAACGGTGCGGACAATCAGGACAAGGGCGACCAGACCCCGCAGGACTGGCTGCCGCCGAATCCCGCATATCACTGCTTCTACGCAGGCAAATACCTGTCGGTGGCGGTGGAGTATGGGCTTCCGGTGACGCTGGCGGACCGCGACGCGCTCGCCGAAGTGGCGGAGAAGTGTCCGTGATCGTCTCAGCGCCTCAGGCCACGGTGAACGACCGGGTGTGCCAGCCGGTGGCGCCGCTCGGGACCGGCGGCGTCCGCTCCTCCACCTGCACGTTGCCGTCCAGATCGGTGGCGCGCACCTGGAGTGTGTGCAGACCGGACGCGGCCTCCCACTCCCACGTCCACTGCCGCCAGGTGTCGATGCTGTACTGCGGGGCGAGGGTGGCGGTCTGCCATGCGCCGTTGTCGACCCGTATCTCCACCTTCTCGATGCCGCGGTGCTGCGCCCACGCGGTTCCGGCGACGAGTACCGGGCCGGGCGCGGTGGGTGCGAACGGGGCGGGCACGTCGATCCGGGATGCGGTCTTGATCGGACCTTCCGCGGACCATCCGCGCTTCGTCCAGTAGGCCTCGGCCTTGTCGAATCGTGTGAGTTCCCACTCCACCACCCATTTGGTGGCCGACACGTAGCCGTAGAGACCGGGGACGACCTGCCGCACGGGGTAACCGTGTTCGAACGGCAGCGGCTGACCGTTCATCGCCACCGCGAGAATCGCGTCGCGTCCGTCCCGCAGCGCCGCGACCGGGGTTCCCGCCGTGAAGTGGTCGCTGCTCGTGGACAGCAGCATGTCGGCGTCGGGGTGCACGCCTGCCTCGTCGAGGATGTCCTTGATGGGGTAGCCGATCCACGTGGCATTGCCCGCGAGGTTTCCGCCGACCTCGTTGGACACGCACGTCAACGTGATCACCCGTTCGACGGGCGTGCGCGCGATCAGGTCGTCCCACGAGAGGGTGAGTTCGCGGTCCACCATGCCGTGGATGCGCAGTTGCCAGTCGTCCGTCGTCAGCCGCGGCACCCGGAGCGCGGTGTCGATCCGGTAGAACTCCTCGTTCGACGTGACGAACGGGGTGCCGCCCGGCACGCCGATGTCGGTGCCCGGAGCGATCGCGGCCGCCCGGTCCGCCACCCCGGGAATCGCGAAGGCGCGGCGGTTGTCCACGGCGCCCGCGACCCGC
>NZ_JBHUSF010000185.1:0-17248 GCF_042673295.1 Rhodococcus sp. NPDC057014 | reverse complement strand
GTACGCCACCTCGACGACGCGTTCGGGGCGCAGCGGCACCCAGGTCCGGTCGTTGCCCGACTGCCACCGCGTCGGTGCCCCGTCGGCGACGACGTCGTCGCCGACGCGCAGTTCGTCGAGTTCGGCGAGCAGTTCGATCCGCCGCGCGGCCGTGAAGGCCGACGCCCCACCGACCATCGCCATCTGGTCGCCGTCGTACAGCCCGAGCAGCATCGACCCGATCCCCGGCTGACTCTTGTGCGGGCGGTATCCGATGACGACGCAGTCGGCGGTGCGGGCGTGCTTCACCTTCACCATCTCCCGCTTGTTCGGCAGGTACGGGCCGACCAGTTTCTTCGCCACCACCCCGTCGAGGCCGGCGCCCTCGAACGCCTCGAACCACTCGGTGGCCGTCGCGCTGGATTCGGTGGCTGCGGTGACGTGGCAGGAGGGCCCGCCGCCGACGGTGTCGACGAGGTGCGCGCGGCGCACGGAGAAGTCCTCCCGGCTCAGGTCGCGGTCGCCGAGGGCCAGCAGATCGAACGCGACGAACTGGGCCGGCGTCTTCTCCGACAGCATCGTCACCCGGCTCTCGGCCGGATGGATGCGCTCCGACAACGACTCCCAGTCGAGGCGGGTGCGGCCGTCGACGTCGCGCGGGACGACGAGTTCGCCGTCCACCACGCACCGCTCGGGCAGTTCGTCCTTCACGGCGCGGACGAGTTCGGGAAAGTACCGCGCCAAGTCTTTTCCGCCGCGGGAACCGAGCACCACCTCGTCGCCGTCGCGGAAGACGAGGGTGCGGAACCCGTCCCATTTGGGCTCGTACGACCAGGCGAGACCGGACTCCGGTTGCGGCGGAACGGACGACGCAGCCTTCGCGAGCATCGGCTGTAACGGGGGCATCACGGGGAGGTCCACCCGTCCATACTGTCACCACGATTGGCAAATCGGACAGCGATGTAATCAAATAATGCGCGACACGGCAATCGCGGTGGACACGGTCGAGGTGGCAGCGGTCATCTCAGAGGCACGGGTGGCGGGACGTCACCCGACGGAGGGGTCAGACATGACAGGGTTAGTTCGGCGGGTGTGTACCGCGGTCGTCGCGTTGTCGGCGACGGCAGTTCTGGTGGCGGGGTGCGGTTCGGACACGACGCCCACCGCGGTGCCGGAATCGGGTGCTTCCGCGGCAACCTCGACGAGCGAATCGACCACCGTGATCGACGGGCAGGAAGGCGAGGACGCGGGCGGCGACGTCGACTTCGAGGTCGCGATCGGCGAATGCGTGAAGCTCGGCGGCACCGTCACCGACGCCGAGATCGACAAGGCGGTGTGCGGCAGCCCCGATTCGAACTACAAGGTGATCGCGAAGGCCGCGAAGAACAGCCAGTGCGTCAGCGACGCCGACTCGTACTACTACGAAACCCTCGGCGGCATCGAGCAGGGCGCGATCTGCCTCGACGTGGACTGGGTGATCGGCGGCTGCATGGACGTCGG
The DNA here is from genome assembly GCF_042673295.1 of Rhodococcus sp. NPDC057014. NCBI lineage: Bacteria > Bacillati > Actinomycetota > Actinomycetes > Mycobacteriales > Nocardiaceae > Rhodococcus > Rhodococcus sp. NPDC057014. The sequence continues at coordinate 15,769 of NZ_JBHUSF010000185.1, read as the reverse complement.
TGGCGAGGATCCCGCGCGCATCGACTGCGGTGACACGACGGCCGTCGACGGGGTGAAGGTGACGGAGATCGTGCAGGGCGCCACGTCCGTGGACTCGTGCAGCACGTCGTCCAACGGCTACGAATACTCCGAACGCAAATTCGTCGTCTGCGTCGACGAACTCTGACGGCGGGCGCAGGCCGGCCGCGGGTCCCGCCCGAGGCCGGCCTCGCTCACAACCAGCCCCGGCGTTTGAAGATGGTGTACAGCCCGGCGCAGGTGAGCATCATCAGCGACAGCGCGAACGGATACCCCCCGACCCAGTGCAGTTCGGGCATGTGATCGAAGTTCATGCCGTACACGGTTCCGATCAGGGTGGGCGCGAAGAGGATCGCCGCCCACGCCGACACCTTCTTGATCTCCTCGTTCTGCGCGTAGCTGGCCTGGGTCAGGTTGCGCATCTCCTCGTTCTGCTCCTGCGACACCAGGGTGGCGTTGACGGTGAGGATGTTCCCGAGCAGCTGACGGAACCCGTCCGCCCGCTCCACGACGACCGTCGCGTGGTCGGTGACGTCACGCAGGTAACGCTGCAACTCCTCGTCGGTGTTGTACTTCTCGAAACCCTGCGACAACCCGCGCAGCATTCCGAGCAGCGGCCTTGTGGCCCTCTGGAATTCGATGACCTCACGGGTGAGTTCGTAGATGCGCCGCGACACGCCGGGCGCCCCGCTGAACACCTCGGTCTCGATCTCGTCGATGTCGTTCTGCAGCCCGGCCACCACCGGCGCGTACCCGTCGACCACGGCGTCGAGGATGGCGTAGAGCACGGCCTCGGGTCCGAGCCGGAGCAGGTCCGGGTTGCTCTCCATCCGCCTGCGGACCGCCGACAGGTCGGGGGATTCGCTGTGCCGGACCGTGAGCACGAACGTCGGGCCGCAGAAGACGTGCAGCTCACCGAATTCGACGCGCTCAGTCTCGTCGCAGTACCGCGCGGCGCGGAGCACCACGAACAGCGTCTTGCCGTAACGCTCCAGCTTGGGCCGCTGGTGAGCGACGATGGCGTCCTCGACAGCCAGCTCGTGCAGGTCGAATTGCTTTGCCGCCGCATACAACTGGGCGTCGTTGGGCCGGTACATCCCGATCCACGCCATCGACGCCGCATCGGGCAGGCTCGCGAGCGCCTCCGACAGCGTGGCCGGGGTGGCCGTCTTCCGGCCGTCGCGGTAGACGGCACTGTTGACCACCGTCTCCTCCGCCGGCGTCGGCTCGACGGGGCGCCGTGTGACGGCGTGACCGGCGTCCGCGTCGGACACACCGGCGGAGCGGCTGGGCAGGAGGGAACGGATCGGGCGCAACTGAGGCATGGCACGGGGCTTTCGAGGGAAAAGGGCAGCGCGGGACGGCGCTGAGGAACACGGACCGTGAAACCGCGCACCTCACCGGTGGAACGGTTTCAGTTGGTACTGGGAGGTTGGCTTCTCATCGGACGCCACACCTCCTTACCCTCTCGCACTCTTCCCTCGAAAGAATGCGCTCTCGAGATAACCCAGTTCACGACCTCGGCGAACTGCAGACCGCAGGACACGATACCCCCGGCGACCGGCCACGACAACCTGGGATCCCCGCCGTGTCGGTCCCGGATCCGGCGCCTCCCGCGGCAGATACTGGGCGCGCACCGAATCACCACCGAGAGGCCCCCATGACCAGCTGGTCGGACAGACCGATCTGCGCGTTCGATCTGGAGACGACGGGGCCCGACCCCACCGACGCCCGCATCGTCTCCGCGTGCATCGCCGTCGTCGACGCTCACCACTTCGAGTCGCGCACCTGGTTGCTCGACCCGGGGGTTCCCATCCCGCAGGGCGCGTCGGACGTGCACGGCATCTCCACGGAGTACGCCCGGGCCCACGGGCAGGACTACGCCACCGGGTACGGCGAGATCCGCGACGCCCTGCACGACGCCTGGACCCGGGATCACGCCGTCGTCGCGTTCAACGCCTCCTACGACCTGACCGTCATGCACACCGAGGGTCTGCGGCTCGGGCTGCCCGAACTCGTCACCGGCATCGTGGTCGACCCCTACGTCATCGACCGCGAGATGGACCGGTACCGGAAGGGCAGGCGCACCCTCGGCGCGGTGTGCGAGCACTACGGCATCGTGCTGGAGGACGCCCACGAGGCGGAGGCCGACGCACTCGCCGCCGCACATCTCGCCCGGACGCTGGCGCAGGAGTTCCCGAATCTGCGGGCCCTCGACATCATGACCCATCAGGCCGGCTGGCACGCGGAACGGCAGCGTGACTTCGCCGACTACCTCGTCCGGCAGGGGCGCGACGCGTCGGACGTCAACGGCGAGTGGCCGATTCGAGGCCTCACCCCGTTCCGCATCGCCTGAACCGGGTCACGGGCGGTCGGAGAGCGCGCGCGAGAGCACCGGCCCGATGACGGCGAGGGAGTGCGGCTCGATCATGTCGTTGTGCCCGCAGTCCACGGGCTGTTCGTCGATCCGGCCGGTGACGAGCGGCCGCCATTCGTCCGCCGAGCGTGCCGGGGTGGTCCCGTTCCCGTCCCGGGTGGCGCGGAAGACGAGCAGGTCCCCGTCGTAGGCCCGGGGCACGAAGTGGTGCGCCAGCCACCGGGAGTTCTCGTAGCCGGCGGAGATCCGTTCGAGGTCGCGTCCCCGCACGCCGGTCTCCGTCCCGAACGACTCGTCGATCAACCGCGCCGCGTGCTCGTAGGTCATCTCGGCGTCCGGGTCGGCTTGCAGTCCCAGCCCACGCAGGAGGTCCCGGATGTCCAGCCTGCCGGTCGGCGGCTCCTCGCCGCCCACGGGGTAGCTGTCCATGACGGCCAGGGTGCCGACCTCCTCGCCCGCCGTCTGCAGTTCGACGGCCATCGCGTGTGCGATGACACCGCCGAGTGACCAGCCGAGCAGGTCGTACGGGCCGGTGGGCTGGATGGCACGCATCTCCTCGAGGTAGCGGTGCGCCAGCTGCTCGATCGTCCGGTAGTCGCCGCCGCCGCTGATCGTGGGCAGTTGCAGCCCGTACGCGGGCCGGTCCGGCGGGAGGTACTGCACCAGACCGGCGTACCCCCAGGACAGCCCGATTCCCGGATGCACGCAGAACAGCGGCCTGCCGCTGCCGTGCGCTCGCAGCGGAATCACGACGGTGAGCGCCTCTTCCAGGCCGGCGCTCCGGTGCGGAAGGTCGAGTCGGCCTGCGATCCCCGCCGGGGTCGGGTCGAGGAACATCCATTGCAGCGGAACCCGCCGGTCCAGTTCGGCCTGCAGTGCGCTGACGATCCGGGTGGCGAGGAGGGAGTTTCCGCCGAGATCGAAGAAGCTGTCGGCGGTGCCCACCCGGTCCACCCCGAGAACCGACGCGAAGACGTCCACGACGAGGCGCTCGGTCTCCGTGGCCGGGGCCCGGAACGCGGCACCGGTCGAACCGAACTCGGGGGCAGGCAACGCCTTCCGGTCGAGCTTGCCCACCGGGGTCATCGGTATCCGGTCGAGCACGACCACCGCGGACGGCACCATGTGGGCGGGCAGGCGCTCGGACGCGTAGGTGCGCAGTTCGGCGGGCTCGACCTCCTGACCGTCCTGCACCCGCACATACGACGCGAGCACGGTGTCGCCGGACGGGCCGGTGTGACCGACGGTGGCGGCGAACGCCACCGCCGGGTGCCTGCCGAGCACGGCGTCGATCTCCCCGAGCTCGATGCGGAAGCCACGGACCTTGACCTGGAAGTCGCTGCGGCCCAGATACTCCAGGGTGTGGTCACGCCTCCAGCGCACCACGTCGCCGGTCCGGTACATCCGGCACCCCGGCTCGCCGAAGTTGCAGGCCACGAATCGTTCCGAGGTGAGCGCAGGCCGGTCGTGGTACCCGCGCGCCATACCCGGCCCGCCGATGTACAACTCGCCGGGCACCCCGGCAGGTACGGGCTGCAGCCGCTCGTCGAGGACGAGGAACGCGAATCCCCGTGCGGGCGAACCGATGTTCACACCCTCGCCGGGACGCATCGGGGCGCTGACACTCGCCTGGATGGTGGTCTCCGTGGGTCCGTACCCGCTGTGCAGGCTCCGGCCCGGCGCCCACCGCGCGACGACCTCCGGCGGGCACGCCTCGCCCACCAGGTCGAGGACGCGGAGCGAATCGAGCCCGTCGTTGTCGAGCGCCGCCAGCGCCGTCGGGGTGATGGTCGCGTGGGTCACGCGCTCGCGACGGAACAGGTCCGCCAGCTCGCTGCCCCCGAGGACGGCGGGCGGCACGATCACGACCTGGGCCGACGCGCTGAACGCCATCATCAGTTCGAACACGGAGGCGTCGAAACTCGGGGACGCCAGCTGCGACACCCGGGACGCGTGGGTGACCTGGAACCGTTCGTGCGTCTCCGCGGTGAAGTCGGCCATCCCCCGGTGAGTGACGGTGACGCCCTTCGGTCTTCCGGTCGACCCCGACGTGTAGATGAGATAGGCCGGGTGGGCGAGGTGCAGCGGACTCGTCCGATCCTCGTCGGTGACCGGTGCGGGCGAGACCGCTGCCACCTGCGCGGCGGCCTCCTCGTCGTCGAGGATCAGCCACGGGACGGTGTCCGGAAGGTCGCCGCGGCGACTTCTCACGGTGAGTCCGAGTGCGGCCCGGCAATCGGTGAGCATGTAGTCGATGCGCTCGCGCGGATACGTGGGGTCGACGGGCACGAACGCCGCACCGGCCTTGGTGATCGACCAGATCGCGACCACCGACTCGATCGAGCGGGGCATGCCGACGGCCACGAACGTCTCCGGCCCCACCCCACGGCCGCGCAGGACCCGCGCCCACCGGTTGGACCACTCGTCGAGTTCGCGGTAACCGACCTGCCGGTCCTCGTAGGACAGGGCCACCGAATCGGGGTCGAATGCGGCGGCCGCGGTGAGCAGGTCGGGCCACAACTGCGCTGGGACGTCCGGCTCGCCGCGGGCAGGCGCCATCGCCCGCAACTCCGCCTCGTCGAGCAGCGGGAGGTCGCCGACCGGCCGGTCGGGGTTCGCCGTGACGGCGTCGAGGATCCGCACGAACCGGTCGGCGAACCCGCGGACGGTGCCTGCGTCGAAGAGGTCGGTGGCGAAATCGACGGCGCCGCTCATCCCCGCCGGCGCACCGTCCGCGTCGAACTCCTCCGCCAGCAGGAATTCGAGATCCACCTTGACCACGGCGAGCCCGGAGTCGATGCCGCGGACGTCCAGCCCCGGCAGCGTCAGGACCGGTCGCTCGTTGTTCTGAAATTCCAGCGAGACCTGGACGAGCGGCGCGTACGCCGTCGTGCGGGTCGGCCCGACCGCGTCCACCACCCGCTCGAACGGAACGTCGGCGTGTGCGAACGCCCCGAGGTCGACGTCGCGGCAGTGCGCGGCCAGGGCGGTGAACGGCGCGGCCGCGTCCACCCGGGTGCGGAGCGCGAGTGTGCCGACGAACATGCCGACGAGTCCGTCGAGCACAGGGTCGCCGCGGCCGGCGATCGGGGTGCCGACGGCCACGTCCGCGGTGCCGCCGAGCCGACTGAGCAACACCGCCAGGGCGGCATGCACGGTCATGAACTCGGTGGAGCCGAGACGACGCGACAGCTCCCGGATCCGTCGATGCAGGTCGGCGTCGACGGAGAAGTGGATGCGCGCGCCGCGGAAGGACTGCTGCGACGGCCGATCCCGGTCGGTGGGCAGTTCCAGCAGGTCGGGGGTGCCGGCCAGCGCGGTCGTCCAGTAGTCCAGCTGCCTCGACAGCAGCGACTCGGGGTCGTCTTCCGAGCCGAGCAGTTCCCGCTGCCACAGGGCGTAATCGGCGTACTGCACCGGGAGCGGTGTCCAGTCGGGCGCGCCGCCGGACGCGCGGGCGCCGTACGCCGCCATCACGTCGCGCACCAGCGGGCCCATCGAGAACCCGTCCGCCGAGATGTGATGCACCACCACGGCGAGGACGTGTTCGGCGGCGCTCGGCGAGTACAGGCCGGCGCGCAGCGGAAGCTCCACGGTCACATCGAACCCCGCCGAGACGAACCGGGACACCTCGTCCCGCAGGTGCGCTTCCGCGACGGGGACGGGGACCAGCGGAGGCACCGCACCCGCGGCGGGCAGGATCTGCTGAACCGGCCAGTCCCCGCGGACCGGGAACATCGTGCGCAGCGACTCGTGCCGGACGAGGACGTCGGTGAGGGCCGAGTTCAGCGCTCCCACATCGAGATCCCCACTCAGTGCCACCACGATCGGGATGTTGTAGGCGGCCGAGGTGGTGTCGAGCTGGTTGACGAACCACATCCGCTGCTGCGCGAACGACAGCGGTATGTCGTCGGGCCGGGTGCGGGCCCCGAGTACCGGGCGGCCGGACGCTCCCGCCCCGGACTGGTCGATTCGCGCCGCCAGCGCCGCGACGGTGGGCGCCTCGAACAGGTCCCGCACCCCGCAGTCGGTGCCGAGCAACGCGCGCAGCCGTGCCGTGACCCGGGTGGCGCTCAGGGAGTTGCCGCCGAGGTCGAAGAAGTCGGCGTCGGCGCCGACCCGCGCCAGTCCGAGCACGTCCGCGAAGACACCGGCCACCGTGTCCTCGACCGGGCCGGCCGGGACCCGGTAGTGTCCCGCCCCGGACAGCAGGTCGGGCTCCGGCAGTGCCGAGCGGTCCAGCTTGCCGACGGCCGTCAGCGGAATGCGTTCCAGCACCGTGATCGAGGTGGGCACCATGTGCGCCGGCAATCGGTCCGCGACGTGCCGGGTGAGTTCGGCGGTGTCGAGGGAGCCGCCCGAAGACGGCACGACGTAGGACACCAGCAGGGCGTCACCCGCGGGCCCGCGGTGCGCGAGAGTGGCCGCGAATCCGACGTTCGGCTCCGACATCAGCGTGGCGTCGATCTCGCCGAGTTCGATGCGGAAGCCGCGCACCTTGACCTGGAAGTCGGTGCGGCCCACGTACTCGATGCTGTGGTCCGGCGTCCAGCGCACGATGTCGCCGGTGCGGTACATCCGTTCACCGGGCCGGAACGCGTCGGCGACGAACCGTTCGGCGGTCAGTGCCTGCCTGCGGTGGTAGCCGCGGGCCAGACCCGCACCGGCGAGATACAACTCGCCCGGAACACCCACGGGGACCGGTTGCAGCCGGGTGTCGAGCACCAGTTCCGTCACGCCGCGGATCGGCCCGCCGATGGTGATCGGTTCCCCCGGGACCATCGGTGCGCTGATGTTGGACATGATCGTGGTCTCGGTCGGCCCGTACGCGTTGTGCAGCCTGCGGCCGGGCGCCCAGCGGGCGACGAGTTCCGGTGGGCACGCCTCGCCGCCGAACACCAGGTCCGTGAGGTGCGTCAGCCCGGCGGGGTCGAGCGACGCCAGCGCGGCCGTGGTGATGAACGCGTGGGTGACGTTCCCGTCGGCCAGCAGCCGCGCGAGTTCGTCGCCGCCGAACACGGTGGGCGGCGCGATCACCATCGTCGCGCCGGCGCCGAACGCCTGGAGATACTCGAACACGGACCCGTCGAAACTCGGGGTGGAGAAGTGCAGGGTCCGGGATTGCGGTGTCGCACTGAAACGTTCGAGTTGGTCGAGGGCGAAGTTGTCCAGACCGCGGTGGGTGACCACCACCCCCTTCGGCAGGCCAGTGGACCCCGACGTGTAGACGGCGTACGCGGCGGTGTCCAGCGTGACCGGCCCGCTCCGGTCGGCGTCGGTCACGGGCGCCCCCGGACGCTCGGCGCACTCGCCTGCGAAGCCGGGTTCGTCGAGGAGCAGCCAGTGGGCGTCGCCCGGGAGCCGGTTCCGATGCTCGGTCGTGGTCAGGCCGAGCGTGACTCCGGAATCGACGAGCATGTGCGTGATGCGTTCGTCGGGGTAGTTCGGGTCGATCGGCACGAACGCCGCACCGGTCTTCGCCACCGCCCACACCGACAGCACCGAATCGAGGGACCGCGGAATCCCGATGGCCACGAACGTTTCCGGGCCCGCCCCGCGCGCGATGAGGGCGCGGGCCAGACGATTCGAGTGCTCGTCCAGCTCACCGTAGGTCACGTCGACGTCCTCGTAGGACAGGGCGACCGCGTGCGCGTCGAGCGCGGCGCCCTCCTCGAGGATCTGCGGCAGTGTGCGCGCCGATCCGCCCGGACCTCCGCGCACCGGCACCAGTTCGGCGCGCTCCCGGTCGGTCAGCAGCGACAGTGCGGCCAGCGGACGGTCCGGACGGGTGCAGGCGTCGAGCACCCGGAGCACCCGCCCGGCGAGGTCGGCGACGGTGTCCGGGTCGAACACGTCCGGAAGGTACTCGAATTTCAGACGCAGCCGGGCGTCCACGGACGCGACGAGACTCAGCGGATAGTGGGCGGCGTCGCGGGCGGCCACTCCGGCGACGCGCATCCCGGCGATGTCGGTGTCGGTGGTGAGCCCGCCGCTGTCGACGGGGTACGACTCGAACACCGTCAACGTGTCGAATCCGACCTCCGGACCCGCGGCGCGCTGAATCTCGGACAGGCCCAGGTAGTGATGATCCAGCAGCGCCGCCTGCTCGGCCTGCACCCGTTCCAGCAGTGCACCGACGGTGTCGTCGGCACGCAGCCTGATCCGGACGGGGAGTGTGTTGATGAACAGCCCCACCATCGTCTCGATGCCCGCCAACTCGGGCGGACGCCCCGAGACGGTGGCGCCGAACAGCACGTCCTCGCGGGCGGTCGACGCACCCAGCACGATCCCCCACGAGACCTGGACGAGAGTGTTGACGGTCAGCCCCCGCGTACGCGCGACGTCCCGCAACCGGGCGGTGCGCTCCTCGTCGAGGTCGAAGACGCACTCGTCGGACATCGTGGACAACCGTCGACCCCGGTCGGCCACATTCCCCGTCGCCCCGCTCGCCCCGTGGGCCAGCAACGTCGGACCGTCCACCCCGGCGAGAGCCCGGGCCCACACTTCGCGGGAGGCGTCCTGATCGCGGCGCGTCATCCACGCCAGGTAGTCGCGGTATGCGCGCACCCGAGGGAGCGGCGACGCGTCCCCGTCGGTGGCGTACAGCGACAGCAACTCCCGGACCAGCAACGGCATCGACCAGCCGTCGAGCAGGATGTGATGGTTCGTCGACACCAGCCGGTATCGGTTCGGCCCGGTCGCGATCAGCATGAACCGGATCAGCGGGGCGTCCGTCATGTCGAACGGGCGGACCCGGTCCTCGGCCAGCAGTCGCGTGATCTCGGACGCGGCGGCATCCTCGCCGCGAGCCGTCAGGTCGACCTCGTGCCAGGGTGCCTCCACGTGTGCCCGGACCACCTGAACGGCGTTGCCCTCGGCGTCCCGGAGGAATCCGGCGCGCAAGTTGTCGTGCCGGGCCAGCAGCGTATCGGCGGCGCGGCGCAGTCGACGCGGATCCACGGCGCCGTGGAGTTCGAGGCTCACCTGCACCAGATAGGCGTCGAGGGAGTCGTCGGCGAGTTCGGCGTGGAAAAGCATGCCGGACTGCAGGGGCGACAACGGCCATACGTCCGTCAGGTCGGGGCAACGGCTTTCGAGCGCCTCGATCGCGTCCTGCCGCAGTGCGACGAGTTCGAAGTCCGACGGCGTGAATCCGGTGCCGCCCGACTCCGCGTGCGTCCCGAGGCCGGCGAGGGCCTGCAGCCACAACTGCGCGAGTTCCTCGACGTCCGCGCGGGTGAGTACCTCCGGTGGGTAGGTCCACGTGGATCTCAGCTCGGGGCCGTCGCCGGAGTCGACGGTCAGCGCATTGATGTCGACGACGGCCGCGACCGGGACGGCCGGGTTCTCGCGCAGACCGGGTTCGTCGACCGGCACCCAGTCCTCCGCGGACTCCGTGGCGGTCGCGCCCATTCTGCCGAGGTAGTTGAAGCTGACCTGAGGTATCGGCAGCGGCGAAAGAGACTGTGCCGTGTCGTCGTTCAGGTACCGGAGAAGCCCGAACCCGATGCCGTGGTCGGGGACGGCGAGGAGTTGCTCCTTCACCGACTGGAGCGCGGCCCCCGCGGAGGGACCTCCAGCGAACGCGTCGTCGAGGTCGACCCCGCTGAGATCGAGGCGCACGGGGAAGATCGTGGTGAACCAGCCGATCGTGCGCGCGAGGTCGGCGCCGGGCACCACCTGCTCTTCACGGCCGTGGCCTTCGAGCGCCACCAGCGCGCCGGGGAGGTCGATGCCGCGGTGTCGCCGCCACCGCGTCAGCGCCATCGTCAGCGCGGTCAGCAGAACATCGGCCACGCTGCCGTGGAACGCCCGCGGCACGGTCGTCGACAGCGTCTCGGTCAGCGCGGCGGGAACGCGTACCGCGAGGTCGGCGGCGGTCGCGGCGGTGTCCGACGCGGTCAACGGGCGTGACCCCAGCAGCGGGTCGGGTGCGGCCGACATGGCGCGCCACACGTCGAGTTCGGCGACGCGCCGGGGCTCACGCGCGGCGTCCGCGAGTCCGTGCGCCCACCGGCGCATCGACGTCCCCGGCCGCTCCAGCATCGGCGCCGCGCCGGACTGCAGTTGCGCGCACACCGACGCGAGGTCGGGAATCAGGATCCGCCACGACACCCCGTCCATCGCCAGGTGATGCACGACGATCAGCACGCGCCCCGGACGTTCGCCCCCGTCGAACCAGACCGCCTGCACCATCACGCCCGACTCCGGATCGAGCCGATCGAGAGCGCTGTCGAATTCGGTGCCGACGTCGTCCGCCCGGCCGCGGCGCAGCACGGTCGCCGCCCGCACCGACCCTTTCTCCTGTACCTCCATCGACCATCCCGGTTGGGTGCTGGACGTGCGGTACAACCGCGCCCGCAAGACGTCGTGCCGGTCCAGCACGGCCTGCAGGGCGCGCGTCAGGGTGTCTTCGGTCATCGTCGGCGGGAGGGTGAACAGCGCGGACTGCGCGTAGCGGCGGAAATCCCCACCTCTGGCGAGCATCCACCGCACGATCGGCGTCAGCACGATCTCCCCGACCCCGCCGCCGGGCAGTTCGTCGAGAACTACCGGCGCGTCGTCCGTGCCGGCTGTCGCGGCCAGCCCGGCAACGGTTTTGCGCTCGAACACGTCCCGCGGCGAGATCAGTACTCCGGCAGCCTTGGCGCGGGTGACCAGCTGGATCGACATGATCGAGTCGCCGCCGAGAGTGAAGAAGGAGTCGTCGACACCCACCGAGTCGAGACCGAGGACCTCCGCGAACAGGCCGGCGAGGATGCGTTCGGTCTCGGTGACCGGTCCGCGGCCCGTGGTCACCCGCTGCCCGAAGTCCGGTTCGGGCAGCGCTTTCCGATCGAGTTTGCCGTTCACCGTCAGCGGCAGTGCGTCGAGCACCATCACCGCGGCCGGCACCATGTGCGACGCCAATCGCTCCGCGGCAGCGTCGACGATCACGGCCGGATCGAGCGCGACGCCGGCTTCCGGCACCACGTACCCGACCAGGCGGTCGCCGCGTGACGTCACCGCCGCCTGGGCCACCCCCTCACTCGCGAGCAGGGCCGACTCCACCTCCCCGAGTTCGATTCGGTAGCCCTTCACCTGCACCTGGAGGTCGTTGCGGCCGAGGTACTCCAGCTGTCCGTGCGCGTTCCACCTGCCCAGATCTCCGGACCGGTACATCCGGGCCCCGGGCACGAACGGGTCGGCGACGAATCGGCCGGACGTGAGGGCGGCCCGGCCGAGGTAGCCGCGCGAGACCTGCGCTCCGGAGACGTACATCTCCCCGACGACTCCCGGCGGCACCGGGTGGAGTCGTCCGTCGAGCACGTACACGTGCAGTCCGGGCAGACCGCGCCCGATCAGCGAACCGGACGCCTCCTCGACGAGGTCCCGGTCGACCGGCAGGTGGGTGACGTGCACGGTCGTTTCCGTGATGCCGTACATGTTCGCCAGGACCGGCGCGGTGTCGCCCCGGCGGGCGTACCAGCGCCGGAGGTGGCCGAAGTCGAGTGCCTCCCCGCCGAAGATCACGTATCGCAGCGACAGCGCGGGACCGCCCGCGAGGCGATCCGCCTCCGCCAATTGGTAGAAGGCGGTGGGGGTTTGATTGACGACCGTGACTGCTTCGTCACGCAGGAGGTCGAGGAATTTCTCGGGTGAGCGCGCCGTGTAGTAGTCCACCGGCACCAGCCGGCCACCGTGGGTGAGTGCCCCCCACATCTCCCACACCGAGAAGTCGAATGCCGCGGAATGGAACATGGTCCACACGTCGGCAGGTCCGAATCCGAACAGTGTCTGTGTGTTCGCGATCAGCGTGACGACGTTGCGGTGCGAGACCTGCACGCCCTTCGGCTGCCCGGTGGAACCGGAGGTGTAGATCACGTAGGCCACGGAGTCCAGATGCAGCGGAATGCGGCGGTCGTCGTCGGTCACCGGAAGCGGGGACAGCTGCTGCAGTGCAGTTACGGTCGCGGGGTCGTCCACCACGACCACCGGCACCCCGCAGCCGCGGAAGGTCTCGGCGTCCGAGGTGGTGCTGAGCACACACGTCGGCCGGGCGTCGCCGAGCAGGAAGGCCAACCGCTCGGCAGGAGAGGCCACATCCACCGGGAGGTAGCCCGCGCCCGCCTTCACCACCGCCACCAGCGCCGCGACGAGGTCGATCGACCGCGTCATCCCCACCGCCACCAGTGTTTCCGCACCGGCTCCCCGCGCCACCAGCAGTCGGGCCAGCCGGTTGGCCCGCTCGTCGAGTTCCCGGTACGTCACCGACGTGCCCTCGCAGCGCACCGCGACGGCCTCACCGTCGGACGCCACCGCCCGATCGAACAGATCGACCAGCGACAGCGGCGCGACGTCGGTCCCCGGCCGATACGCGGAAGTGAGCACGAGTTCGCGTTCGGGGGCGTGCAGGATGTCGACGTCCCCCACGGGTGCGCTGGGGTCGGTGGTGACCGCCGCGATCACCCGCACGAATCGCTCTGCGAGTTTCTCCACCGACGCACGATCGAAGACGTCGGTCGCGTAGCGGACACCGGCTCCGATCCCGGCGGGCACGCCCTGCTCGTCTACCCTCTCCACCAGGCTCAGCTGCAGATCGAATTTCGCGACGTCCAGATCGACGTCGAGCGACCGGGCGGTCAGCCCGGGCAGTTCCAGGTGTGTGCGGGTGGCGTTCTGGAATTCGAGCAGCACCTGGAACAGCGGTGAGTGCGCGGTGGACCGCTCGGGTGCGAGTTCGTCGACCAGCCGCTCGAAGGGCAGGTCTGCGTGCTCGAACGCACCGAGGTCCACCGACCGCACGCCGGTGAGCAACTCGGCGAACGACGTTCCCGCGGATACCGGGGTGCGGAGTACCAGCGTGTTGACGAACATCCCCACGACGTCGTCGAGTGCGGCGTGGCCGCGGCCCGCGATCGGGGTTCCGACCACCACGTCTTCCGATCCCGTCACTCTCGCCAACAGTACGGCCAGGGCTGCGTGCACCACCATGAACAGCGTCGAATTGCACTGGTGCGCAATATCTGCCAGGGCCTGGTGGACGTTCGGTGCGATGTCGAACGGAACCACGGCCCCGACCATCGACCGCTGCGCGGGCCGGGGCCGGTCCAGCGGCAGCGGCATTACGTCCGGGACGCCCGACAACGTCCGGGTCCAATAGCCGAGCAGACCGGACATCGTCGAACCGGACTGCCTGCCGGTACCCAGGATCTCGCGCTGCCACAGGCTGTAGTCGGCGTACTGCACGGGCAGTGGCGCCCAGCCGGGCGCGTGCTGCTGCGCGCGCGCCGTGTAGGCGAGCATCACGTCCCGCGCCAGGGGGGCCATCGAGAAGCCGTCGGCCGCGATGTGGTGCACGACGAGGGCGAGGACGTGCCGCTCGGGCGTGAGTCGCCACAGCCGGACGCGAATCGGAAGGTCCTCGGTGACATCGAATCCGACGACGAAGAACGCGGTGAGCGAATCCCCGAGCGCTCCTTCCGCAACCGGGACCGGCTCGAGGTCGGGGGTGACGAGTGCGGAATCGGCGATCATCTGCCGGGGACCGTCCGCGGAACCGGGGAACACGGTGCGCAGCGATTCGTGTCGCTCCAGGACGTCGCCGAGTGCCGCGCGCAGTGCATCGAGATCGAGAGCCCCGTCCAGTTGCAGCGCGACCGGAATGTTGTAGGCCGGTGAGGCGGTGTCGAACTGGTTGACGAACCACATCCGCTGCTGCGCGAGCGACAGCGGAATTCGCTCGGGTCGTGGCCCCCCAGTGAGCGCCAGAGTGCCGGAACTCGGCATGTCCGAGTCGATCCGGACGGCGAGATCGCACACCACGGGTGCGTCGAACAGCGCCGCGACACCCAAGTCGGTGTCCAGCGCGCTGTTGATGCGTCCCACCGCACGGGTGGCGCTGAGCGAATCGCCGCCGAGGTCGAGGAAGCTGTCGTCGGCGCCAACGCGGTCGATCCCGAGGACGGCGGCGAAGGCGGACGCGACCGCCTCCTCCGCGGGTGTCGTCGGTGCGCGGTATCCGCGGGTGGTCGTGCCGAAGTCGGGTGTCGGCAGGGCTTTCCGATCGAGTTTGCCGTTCACCGTCACCGGCAACTCCGGCAACACCACCACCACCGACGGCACCATGAACCCCGGCAACACCATCGCCGCCGACTCCCGCACCGCCCGCTCGTCCACCACCATGCCGGCCACCGGCACCACATACCCCGCCAGATACTCCCCCGCCACCCCATCACCACGCAGCACCACCACCGCCTGCGCCACCTCCACCCGGCGCAGCAACACCGCCTCCACCTCACCCAGCTCGACCCGCTGACCCCGCAACTTCACCTGAAAATCCGTACGACCCAGATACTCCAACTCCCCCGAGGACAACCACCGAACCCGATCCCCCGTCCGATACAAGCGCGCACCCAGCTCATCCCCACACCCGAACGGGTTCGCCACGAACCGATCCGCCGTCAACTCCGCCCGCCCCGCATACCCCCGCGCCAACTGCACCCCACCCAGATACAACTCCCCCGCCACCCCCACCGGCACCGGCCGCAACCGCCCATCGAGCACGAACGTCTGTGTATTCCACACCGGCGCCCCGATCGGCACCACCACCGAATCCGCCCCTGTGACCTCGTGGAACGTCACATCCACCGCAGCCTCGGTCGGGCCGTACAAATTGTGGATGCGGGACTCGGGGAGCAGTGCCCGCATCCTCGACACCGTCTGCGCGGGCAGCGCCTCACCCGAGGCGAACACCTGCCGCAGGCTCGTGCAGCGCGCCGCGGCCGGCTCGGCGGTGAACACGGCGAGCATGGAGGGAACGAAATGCACTGTGGTCACACCGTGTTCGACGATCAGGCCGGAAAGATATGCGGGGTCGCGATGCCCGTCCGGGGCGGCGATCACCAACCGCGCACCGACGATCAACGGCCAGAACAACTCCCACACCGACACATCGAACGTCACCGGCGTCTTCTGCAACACCACATCACCGGCGTCCAACCGATACCGATCCTGCATCCACAACAACCGATTCACCACACCCGCATGCGGAACCGCCACCCCCTTCGGCCGACCCGTCGACCCCGACGTGAACATCACATACACCGGATGAGCAGGCAACAACGGCGCACGCCTCTCCCCCACCCCCACCGGAGAATCCGAGAATCCCGACACATCCAACTCATCGACCGCCACCACCCGAACCGACCCCGCGAACACCCCCACATCCGCCGACGTCGTCAACACCACCACCGGAGCAACCGTGCCCACCACATACCCGACCCGCTCCGAAGGCTGATCCGGATCTATCGGCACATACGCCCCACCCGCCACCACCACCGCATACATCCCCACCACCATGTCCACCGACCGCCGCACCGCCACACCCACCGA
>NZ_JBHUSF010000184.1:0-17432 GCF_042673295.1 Rhodococcus sp. NPDC057014 | reverse complement strand
TACGAGATCCGGGTTGGTCTGGTGGGCTGTTTTTTGTTTTTAAGAGACTGTCTCGAACGTCCGCTCCACGTCGGACCGGGACACCCCCCGCGGCAGCGGGCCGCGATGTCCCGGCCCGAACGCGAACATCAACAGCGTGGCGTGCGGTTCGGTCACCGTCGTGACGTTCTCGGCATACGCGACCCGGGCGTGGTCGCTGAGCCCGTGGTAGCACCCCACGTCCAGGATCAGGTGGTACCCGCGACCGACGGCGTGCTCGAGGTCGGTGGCGTCCGCGTGCATGAACCGCACGTCGACGCCCGCCTTCCGTGCTTTGGACCGCGCCTTGTCGAGGGCCAGCTGGACGGTGTCGATCCCCGTCACCTGCCACCCGCGCCGGGCCATCTCGATGGCGTGGTCACCGGTGCCGCATCCGATGTCGAGGACCTCGCCCGGTGGTGCGTCGAAGGGATCGATCAACGTCTCGATCTGGTTCCCGAAGACCCGGCCCGCTTTCACCCACGGCGTGATCTTGAACCGGTAGGCCAATGTGTATCCGAGGCCCATGTCCGCCCCTTTCACCGGGCGCGTCACCACCTGAACGCCGATGCCGTCGGATTACCCGGTGATACCGAAACGACACGCGAAAGTCCACATTCTGAGACGGTGGGAACATCCGGTCCGGGCGCCCGGTTGGACACTCTCATGGGTTTCAACAATGCACAGAGTCCTGTACCTACGGTCACGCTCAACGACGGGAACAGCATTCCTGCCCTCGGCTTCGGCGTGTGGCAGGTGCCGGACGACGAGAGCCACGCCGCGGTCACCGAGGCGCTGAAGGCCGGGTACCGCAGCATCGACACCGCCAAGATCTACGAGAACGAGACCGGAGTGGGCCGCGCGCTCGCGGACTCCGGCATCGCCCGTGACGAGTTGTTCGTCACCACCAAGCTGTGGAACGACGACCAGGGTTACGACTCCACGCTCCGCGCGTTCGACGACAGCCTGAACCGGCTGGGCCTCGACTACGTCGACCTGTACCTCATCCACTGGCCGGTGCCGTCCGCGGACCGTTACGTGGACACGTTCAAAGCCTTCCAGAAGATCAAGGCCGACGGGCGTGCGCGGTCGATCGGTGTCTCCAACTTCACCCCGCAGACCCTCGACCGTCTGATCGCCGAGACCGGTGAGGTGCCCGCGATCAACCAGGTGGAACTGCACCCGCGGTTCAACCAGGCCGACCTGCGTGCCTTCCACACCGGCAAGGGCATCGCGACCGAGGCGTGGAGCCCGCTGGGGCAGGGCACCGTCCTCGAGGACGAGTCCATCGCGAAGATCGCTGCCGCGCACGGCAAGACGACCGCGCAGGTGATCATCCGCTGGCACCTGCAGATCGGGAACGTCGTCATCCCCAAGTCGGTGACGCCGGAGCGCATCGCCGCCAACTTCGACGTCTTCGACTTCGAACTGACCCCCGATGAGATCAACACGGTCGGTTCGCTGACCCGGGCCGACGGCCGTATCGGTCCCGACCCGGACACCCTGGGCGCGTAGCACCCGCACGAGCGCGGAGCGCCTAGAGCTGGAAGTCCGCGAAGTCGAAGCCCGGGGTGACGACGCAACTGACGAGGGTCGGTTCGTCGCCCTCGGGCTTCGCGCGCTGCCAGTGCCGCGGCGGGACCAGCAGTTGCGGTTGCTGGCCCGCGGCGACGTCCGCGCCGAGGATCAGCGCGGACGGGGTGGCGGGTTTGCTTCCGTTGCCGCCGAGTTCGAGCCGGAGGGGGCTGCCCCTGTGGAACAGCCAGATCTCGGCGCTGCGCACGCTGTGCCATGCCGACTGTTGTCCGGGCATGAGCAGGAACAGGATTGCGGTGCCCGCCGACCGCGGACCCGGATAGTCGTCCGGCAGGCTCCCTTCCGGGATGGTGACGTCACTGCGCCACGTCTCGCGGTACCAGCCGCCTTCGGGGTGCGGGGCGAGGTCGAGGGTGCGGGCCCACTCCGGTAATTCCGTCATGGCCGCCATTGTGCCGCCCGGCGCCGCGTCCGGGGGTGGGGTTGCACCACCCCTGAGGTGTCTTATCTCGACGGCCCGGAGCCGCGATAGTCGTAGGTGTTCAGGAAGCGGGGGCACGACATCCCGTACACCATCGACGACAGGAGACAACATGCTCGGAATCATGCTCGGATTGGGCGGAGCCGCAATCGGACTCGGAATCGGCGTCATGGCCCTCGGGGTCGGCCTGCTCCTCAGTGACGCGACGATCAAACACGATGTCGGCGAACTCCCGGACTGACTCCGTGTGGGTCGACACCCGGCGGGGGCGGGTGCGGGCGCGAACAGCGGCCCGTACCCGCCACCCGTTGGCGTGGTTTCACTCCGTTCTGACCCGCAAGCGCGGGGTTGCCGTCCAGGCGCCGCCTGCCAGTGCGAGCGAGGTGCTCGACCGCCTCGCCGAGATGCCGGTCAGCGTCTGGACCTACGGTTTCGATCACGAGTCGGTGCGGCACCTGGGCCCGATGGCGCAGGATTTCGCCACCGCGTTCGGGCTCGGTTCCAACGACCGTCGCATCGCGATGGTGGACGCGAACGGGGTGTGCATGGCGAGCATCCAGGCCCTGTACCGGCGGGTCATCGCGCTCGAAGCGGAAGTGGAGCGCCTGCGGGCGTAGCCGCCCCGCCCCCGTCCCCGCCGGCTGCCGCCGCGCGGCGTCCGCCCGGCCGCCACCAGTTGGCGTCGCCCAGCAGGTACATCGTGGCGGGCACCAGCACCATCCGCACGATGGTCGCGTCGATGAGGACTGCGGTCGCGAGGCCGACGCCCATCATCTTCACGGTGACGTCGCCGTCGAGCGCGAACCCGGCGAACACCGCGACCATGATCGCCGCCGCGCTCGTGATGACCCGGCCCGTCGACGCCAGTCCCTCGACGACGCTGCGGTGCGAGTCGCTCGTGGCGAGCCAGCGTTCACGGACCCGGGAGAGCAGGAACACCTCGTAGTCCATCGACAGTCCGAACAGGATGGTGAACATGAGGATCGGCACCCAACTCGACACCGGAAGCGCATGGGGGAGGCCGAGCAGCTGTGCACCCCAACCCCATTGGAACACCATCACCATGACGCCGTAGGCCGCGGCCACCGACAGAAGGTTCATGGCGGCCGCCTTCACCGCGACCACCGGCGCGCGGAACACGAACGTGAGCAGCACCACCGACAGCGCGACGACGAACGCGATCACCAGCCACAGTCGTTCTGCGAGGCGGGCCGAGATGTCGGCGAACACGGCGGTGAGTCCGGTGACGTGGACGCCGTCGGCGGCGTCGGACCGGATCCTATCGAGCAGTTCGGTGCTGCGGGGATCGCTGGGACCGGTGGTCGGCTGCACCGAGACGAGTGCGGCCGTCGAATCGGCGTTCGTCAGGACGGGCGTCACGGACGCCACCCCGGGTTCGGCCGCGAGGTCACGCACGATCGACGGAAGCTCGGCTGCCGGAACCTTGTTCAGGTCGACCGCCACCATCAGCGGCCCGTTGGCGCCGGGCCCGAACTCGGAGTCGATCAGGTCGTAGGCCTGACGGATCGTGTTGGCGGCCGGTGCGCTGCCCGCGTCCTGCGGCCACGTCCGCATGCCCAGCACCGGCGCGGCCAGGAGCAGCAGCACGCCGAGTGCCGTCAGCGCCCACAGCCACGGGCGGCGGCTCACTCGGATCGCCCACCGTTCGGTCAGCGGCGACGTCGTGCGACGTTCGGCCCGGGCACGGGACCGTGTGCCGAGGACCCGCGTGCCCGCCAGCCCGCACAGTGCGGGCACCAGCGTGACGGAGGTGAGCATGACGATGCCGACCATCGCGAACGTGGCGTAGCCGAACGACGCGTACATCGGTAGCCCGGACAGCCGCAACCCGAACAGGGAGACGAGGACGGTGGTGCCGGCGAAGATCACCGACGTCCCGGCCGTGGAGTTGGCGGCCGCGACGGCGTCCCGGACCGGCATCCCGGACCGCAGGCCCTCGGTGTACCGGGTGACGAGCAGCAGCGCGTAGTCGATTCCGACGCCGATGCCGACCATCGTCGCGATGGTCGGTGCGATGGTGCTGATGCCGGTGAATCCGGCCATGATCGTGATGAGGCCGGACCCGATGCCCACGCCGACGAGCGCGACGGCCAGGGGCAGTCCCGCGGCCACCACGGAACCGAACGCGAACACCAGGATGATCAGCGCCAGGATCATGCCCACCGCCTCGGCGGTGCCCGACGGCTTGGAGATGTTCTCGGGCACCTGCCCGCCCAGTTCCACCTCCAGTCCCTGCGCCCGGGTGCCTGCGACCGCGGCGTCGAGGGCGTCGACGCCCTCGCTGCCCTGGAAGTCGGTGACCGGGATGCGGTAGTTGAGGCTGATCACCGCCGTGTCGGAATCCGGGGACAGGCGGGGCGGCGACACGGCACTCACGCCGTTCACGTCCGCCAGCCTGCTGCCGAGATCGGTGAGGACGCCGGGGGCGAGCGGGCCGGTGTCGGAGTGCACGACCACCCGGGCGTCCGCCCCCGACATCTCCGGGAACCGTTCGCTCAGCAGATTCGTCCCCTGCTGCGACGGCAGACCGGGCACGTTGTAGTCGTCGTGGTTGGTACCGCCGAACGCGGACGCGGCGGCGAACACCAGGACGAGCAGCGTCAGCCACGCAGCGATCACCCGCCAGGGACGGGTCGCGGCGGCCGCGCCGAGACGGGCGAGCAGGGCACTCATGGGGGCCTCCAGGAAAGCCGGATGGTTCGGTCACCTCCGACTGTGCGCCCGGCCGCTAGTGACCCACTTGGAACTCGCTTGGGTGGGTGGTCACCCGGGTGCGGGCGGCGTCGATCCAGGCCGGGCAGCCGCAGCGTTCGGCCAGTGCGAGCGCGGCGGCGTAGTGCGTGCGCGCCGACTCGGGCCTGCCGAGCAGCATCTCGAGGTCGCCGAGGACGGTGTCGACGGGCCCGACCGCGAACGCCGCGGTGTCGCCGCCCCCGATCTGCCCGCTGTACGGGCTCAGTTCCGCGTGCACGGACGCCGCCTCGTCCCGCTCACCCAGTCCGGCGACGACGATGCCGCGCAGCGACATCATGAGGGAATGGAAGAAGTCGCGGCGGACGGGGCGCAGGTGGCGCCGCACCTGACGCGCCTGCTCCGGTTTGCCGTTGCCGAGAAGGGCGAGGGCGTGCAGATCGGCGAGCACGTCCGTCGCAGCACTGTCGACGGTCGCGATCACGGCCTCGAATTCGCCGGCCCGGCCCTCGGTGAGCCGCAGCGTGAACACCGCGAGGGCGAAGACGCTGTCCGCGTCGAGTCCGGCCCGGACCATCAACTCGTGGCCCCGTTCGTAGTGGCGTTCCGCCGCGGCCAGGTCGCCGGTGAGGTGCGCGACCATCCCGCGGTTCATCTGGCGGGTCGCCTGCGCCTGCTGGAACCGGTACCGGTCCGCCAGTTCCGACTGCAGGCCCATGTGATGTTCGATCGCCGGAATGTCACCGTTACCGGACGCGATCTCGGCCAGCAGGTGATGGCCGAGCATGGTGAACACCGGTAGCTGCGTCCGATCGCCGATCCGGAGCAGTTCGTCGCCGATGACCTGGTCGCCGAGTGTGCTGGTCGGCGAGCCGGTGCCGGCGTGGACGGCGCAGAGCACCAGCCCGAGAAGCACCGGATCGTCCAGGTCGCGGGCGAGGATCTCGGCCTCCCGGACCGCGGACCCGGTGCGCTCGTGATCCTCCGCCCCGATCTCGTGGACCAGCGTGACCAGCAGCCTGCAGCGCACCGCCGGCTCCGGTTCCTCGTCCCGCAGCAGCGTCTCGATCAGGTCCACGACGGCGGTGTCCACTTCGCCGTAGCGCCGGTTGATCCACGGCGTCGGGGTGTCGACGAACGCGAGCACCCGGATCGCCAGATCGGTGCGGCCCGCGTCTCGGGCGAGCCCCAGGGCCCGCTTCCGTGAACGGGCCCCGTCCAGTCCGATGCCGGCGGCGAGTTGGGTGCGGCTGAGCTCGGTGAGGATGTCGACGCGCTCGTCCACGGACGCCGCGGCGTCCGGCGGCAACCGGTCGGCCGCGCGGAGGGCGTCGTTCAGGAAGCCGATCTCCGCGTCGTGGGCGTAGCGGTCGGCCGCCTGCGCCGCGGCCGCGACGTTGTGGTCGAGGGCCTGCCGTGCGGTCGCGGCGGACAGCGCCTCGGTGAAATGGTGCGCGAGCGCCGCGACGTCGTGCGGTCGCAACTCCTCGAGCGCCGACCCGACCCGGGCGTGCCAGCGGCTCCTGCGCAGGCGGGTGAGGTCGGAGTAGAGCGTGTCGCGGACGAGGGCGTGCGTGAAGCGGACGGTCCCCGCGCGCGGCTCGCCGAGCAGTCCGGCGATCACGCCCGATTCGAGTGCGTCGAACACGGCGTCCTCGCCGACTTCGGCGGCCCGGGTGAGGACGTCGACGTCGGATTCGCGGCCCACCACCGCGGCCAGTCGCAGGACGGACACGGTCAGTTCGGGGAGGCGGGCGATCCGCCTGCGGAGTACGTCCCGGACCCCCTCCGGCACCTCCGACGTGGCCACCAGTTCGCCTTCACTGTCCAGAAGCCGGGCGCTCTCCTGCAGATAGAACGGGTTTCCGCCGGTCCGGTCGGCGAGCGCGCGGAGGATATCGGGGTCGGGGTCGCGGCCCGACACGTGCCGGATCAGCTCCGCCGACTCCTCGGGTCCGAGTCCGCCGAGGCGGATGCGCGTGGGTTGCAGCGACGCGAGGTCGGCGAAGCAGTTCTCCAGGTTCGCGTCGACCTCGTCCGGGCGGAACGCGAGGATCAGCAGGATCGGCGACCGCTGCTGGGCGAGCCGCACGAGGATCGACAGGGTGTCCTCGTCGGCGCGGTGAACGTCGTCGAGGACGACGGCGAGCGGGCCGTGATCGCGGACGGCCGCGAGGTAGTCGGCGACGGCACGGTGCAGCAGGAACCGTCCGCTCGGGTCGTCCGGCCGCGCCGCGTGCGAACGGTCGTCGGCGAGCAGGGGCGCCAGCGCGTCCGCCTCGGCACCGGGGTCGACCGTCTCGCGCAGCGCCCGCAGGATTTCCACCCACGCCCAGGCTGGCGGGGCGCCGTCCACCTCGGGGCAGCGGCCCACGGCCACCTGCCACCCCGCGGCGTGCAGGGTGCGACGGAACCGGCGCAGCAGGGACGACTTCCCCGATCCGGCGTCGCCGCCGAGGAGGACCACGGGGGTGCCGGGATCGCTCATCAGGTCGGTCAGGGTCGCCAATTCCGCGGCGCGGCCGAGGAACCAGGGGGCCGGGGCGGTGTCGACGGGCACCGGGGCGGGGACGGGTGCGGACGGGACGGTGCCCGTGAGGATCCGGCGTTCGAGTTCCGTCAGTGCAGGACCGGGGTCGAGGCCGAGTTCGCTCGCCAGCCTGCCGCGGGCCTCCCGCAACGCGGCCAGAGCGTCGGCCTGACGCCCGCTGCGGTGCAACGCCAGGGCGAGCAACCGCCACCCCTCTTCCCGGAGCGGATGGTCCCGGGTGAGGGACTGCGCGTCGAGTACCGCGCCCGCGGCGTCGCCGGACGCGACGGCGGCGGCCACCACCCGTTCGCGCGCCACCACCCGCAGTTCCTCCAGCCGGGCGATCTCGGCGAGCGCCCAGTGCTCACCGGCCACCTCGGCGAACGCCGGCCCCCGCCACAGGCCCAGCGCCCGCTCCAGGTCGGCCCGGCCGGTGCCCGCGGCGGAGCGGACCAGGTTCTCGAACTCCCACGCGTCGACCGCGGACGAGGGCAGGGTGAGCGCGTAACCGGGGGCGCGGCTCACCAGGACGGTCGAGTCCGCCCGCGGCGCACGGTGCGGCTCCAGCGCCCGCCGCAGATTCGAGATGTATGCCTGAAGTGCACCGACGGCCCGCGCCGGGGGAGCCCCGTGCCAGAGGTCGTCGATCAGCCGATCCACCGGAACCACCTCGCCGCGCGCGACGAGCAGCAGGGCGAGCACGGCCCGCTGGCGGGGGCCGCCGAGGTCCACCGCCCCCGATTCGTCCTCCGCCTCGAGCGTCCCGAGTACTCGAATCCGCACCATCGTGCCAAGCGTAGGCACTAGTGGCCTCCAAGTGCTCTCCAAGACGCCGAACCGACGCTTGATCGCATGACGACTCCGACTGCTCACACGATCCGCCCCGACACCCGCGAGATGGTGGTGGTCCACAACTGCTTCCGCCGCCAGTTCGCCGCGCTGCCCGCGCTCGTCCGCCGGGTTCCCGCCGGCGACACCGCCCGGGCCGGGGAGGTGGTGGCGTTCTTCGAGGAACTCGCCACCGCCCTCCACCACCATCATTCGAGTGAGGACGACCTGCTGTGGCCGAAGTTGCTCGACCGCGCGCCCACCGACGCGGCGCTGGTGCTGCGGATGGAGGAGCAGCACGAACGCATCTCCGAACTGCTGTCGCTGGCGCAGTCGCAGGGCGCCGCGTTCACGGCGGACGCGACGGACGGCGAACCGCTGGCGAAGACGCTGACCGCGCTGTCCGCGGCGCTGGGCGAGCACCTCGGCGAGGAGGAGCGGCACATCCTCCCGATGGCGGAGCAGTTCATGACGCTCGCCGAGTGGCAGGAGATGGGTGACCGCGGCCGCGCGTCGATCCCCAAGGACCGGCTGCTGGTGTTCCTCGGTTTCATCCTTCACGGGGCGACACCCGAGGAGCGTCGAATGTTCCTGTCGGAGATGCCTTTCGCAGCCAGGATGGCATGGTCGATCCTGGGGCGGCGGGCGTTCCGCAAGGACTACCGGCGCATCTACCGCACCGAACCGGCCGCCTTCTGACGCCGGATCACCCTGCGCCGCAACCGGCCCCGGCTGGTCCGTTCCCAGAAGCTCGGCGGTGTGCGCTCGGGATCCATCAGTTCGTTCTCCGCCAGCGGGCTGTCCTCGTCCTCGACCGTGTCCGGCTCGAACTTCTCCAGGGTCCGGCCACCCCCGCGCAGAGCCTCGACCGTGCCCAGGAGCGACGACGTCTCGGTCAGCGTGTCCTCGAACAGCCCCGCCGGAACACCCAGGTGTTCGCAGACGAGCTGACGGCGAATGCCGAGGATGGTCGCCCGCAGTTCGTCCCCGTTCGCCGTGTCCGCGGTGACCTCGACCGCCAGATCGCATTCGGAGTCGAAACCCATCGACCGGTTGTTCAGGTTCGACGAACCCACCCGCAGGAGACGGTCGTCCATCACCAGCACCTTGGCGTGGACGTAGATCGGTTCACCGCCCGCCGTGACGGGATAGTAGACGCCGAGCCGGTTCCCGGTGTCGGCCTGCCAGAGCAGGTGCAGCAACCGGCGGCGGGCGCCGTCCATCGCCTTCTGCTCGAGCCAGCCGTCGGCGTTGCGCGGCAGCACCAGCACGATCTCCGGCCCGTCCGGTTCGCGTAGTCGCGCGGCGATCGCCTCGGCGAGGGTGCGCGACGCCAGGTACTGACTCTCGATGTACAGCGACCGCTCGGCGCCGGCGATCGCCGCCAGATACAGGGCCTCGATCTCCCGGACCTCGTCCCGGTCGTCCAGCTCCGGCAGCGTGCGAGCGACGCCGACGTCGACGGCCCGCATCGTCGGCTCCAGCCCCTCGGGCCATGGCGTCCGCCCCACGATCTCGTCGACCGCCGCCAGATCCTGCCCCGTGGCCGCCTTCCACCGGGTGCGGGCCAGTTCGCCGATGGCCTTCGCCGCGTCCCCGTCGACGGCGGTCGTCGCGTCGTGCCACGGCCCGTACCGCTTGCCGTTCGGCTGCGTCCGGTAATGGTTGCGGTCCCGATGTTCGGGGGTGTCCCACCGGTCGACGGTCATGTCGATGCCGCCGCAGAACGCGAGCGCGTCGTCGATGACGACGATCTTCTGGTGATGCGCCGAACCGATCGGGTGGGCGGCGTCGAGTTCGAAGTGCAGGCGGCGGTCCGTCACCCAGTTGACCACGAAGATCGGGGTCATCCCGCGTCCGATCGCGGTGAAGGCTCCGATGTTCCATTTGAGCAGGTAGATGTCGAGATCCGGACGTTCGCGCGTCAGCCAGGCCAGGAAGCGGCCGAGTTGGTTGGGCCCGTCGAGCGTCTTCTCGTCCGGTTCGAACTCGATCCTCGTGTCGAAGTCCCAGCCGATGAGGATGATGCGCCTGCGCGCCTGCAGCATCGCGGACTTGGCGTGGCGGAAGTAGTCCGCCGCGTCGACGATGCACGCGAGACGATCGGCGCGGGCAACCTGCCAGCAAGTCTCGCCGGGAGTCAGGATCGGGCTGTCGTCACTCATGTCTCTTCTGCTCTCCCGGTCTCGTGCGTCCCACTTCCCCGTGAGTGGACGATTCAGGGTACTGCGCCACCCCCGCGCAGCTACCGTTGAGAGGTGCGGAGATGGTGGCGCATCGTGGCGTTCCTCGCACTGGTCAGCGTGCTGTGGGCACCCACTGTCGGTGCGGATCCCCTGCGGGCCGGATCGAGCCCCGGCACCGTCGTCGCCTCGTCCGAGTTGCCTGCCGAACTCTGGCTCCGCGGAGCCGGAAGTGCGTACCGGATGACGTACCTGACCACCGACCGTCACGGCATCACCCCCTGCACCGGGATGGTGTTCGTGCCGCCCGGGGCGCCGCCCGCCGGGGGATGGCCCGTCATCGCGTGGGCACACGGAACCGTGGGGGACTCCGACGCCGACGCACCCTCGGTGACGGGCGTCGACCCGCAATCCTCGGACTACGTGAGCAGCTGGCTCCAGCTCGGCTACGCCGTGGCCGCCACCGACTACGTGGGCCTGGGCACCCCCGGGGTGCCGCCCTACCTCGACGGGAAGGTCGCAGGACGCAGCGTCGTCGACTCCGTGCGCGCCGCCAGGGAGATCGACGCCGACCTCTCCTCCACGTGGATGGCCGTCGGACTGTCCCAGGGCGGTCAGGCCGCGGTGTTCGCCGCGCACGTGGCCACGTCGTACGCGCCGGAACTCGACTACCGCGGGGCCGTCGCCAACGGGGTGCCGTCGAACATCGAGACGGTGGCGAACTGGAGCGGCCCCGCGTTTCCGCCGCAGGGCCTCGCCGGTCTCACCGTGTACATGTCGTACCTGATCGCCGGGGTCCGCGACGCGTACCCGGAACTGGACGTCGACAGCTATCTGACCCCGGTCGGGAAGCAGTTCGTGGACGCGGCCCCCGAAGTGCCGTTCCGGCAGTTCGCGGCCATGACCGGGACCGTGTCCGTGGCGCAGATGCTGTCGCGGGCGCTCGACGTGCCCGCGCTGCAGGACGCGTTGCGCGAATACCTCGAGGTCCCGGTCGCGGGGTACGACCGTCCGCTGCTGCTCGTGCAGGGGGTCACCGACGCGTCGGTGCCGCTCCCGCTGACGGAGAAACTGGTGTCCGAGATGCGCACGGCCGGTACGGTTCTCGACTACCGGGTGTACTCGGGTGGTCACTTCGGCAGCATGTACCAGGCGGGACCCGACCAGGCCGCGTTCGTCGCCTCGCTGATCAGGTAGGGGCGGGCAACCCGAGGTGGCGGGTGAGTTCGCGGGCCGCGGCCTGCCCGGCCCGGTTCGCGCCGATCGTGGACGACGACGGACCGTAGCCCACGAGATGGATCCGCGGATCCGACGCCACCTGGGTGGCCAGGCGTCCGGTCATCGTGATGCCGCCGCCCGGACCGCGCAGCCGCAGCGGTGCGAGGTGATCGAGCGAACTGCGGAAACCGGTGCACCACAGGATCACATCGACCTTCGCCTCGTGGCCGTCGGCCCAGCGGACACCGTCCTCGGTGATCTCGCTGAACATCGGCTGCCGCGCCAGCACCCCGCGTTCGCGGGCGGCACGGATCGCGGGCGTCACGGGCAGCCCCGTCACCGACACCACCGAGCCCGGCGGCAGCCCGCGGCGAACCCGGTCCTCGACCAGAGCGACTGCGGCGCGGCCGATCTCGGGTGTGAACGGCTCGTCCCGGAACTCTGGCGGGCGGCGCGTCACCCACGTCGTGGTGGTGACCCGGGAGATCTCGTCCAGCAACTGCACCGCCGAGATGCCGCCGCCGACGACGAGGACGTGCTGTCCCGCGAAGTCCTGCGCCGAGGAGTAGTCCCTGGTGTGCACCTGGAGGCCGGTGAACGACTCCGCGCCGGGGTAGCGGGGAATGAAGGGGCGTTCCCACGTTCCCGTCGCGTTGATCAGACCGCGGGCCGACACCACACCGCTGTCGGTCTCGATCCGCAGACGCTCGCCGCGGGCGCACACCACCCGGGTGTGCACGGGACGGTGCACCGGCAACTCGAACTGCTTCTCGTACGTCGCGAAGTACTGAGGAACCGCGCTGGACGCATGCACCAGCGCGGCCTCGGGGTCGTTCGGGTCCACACCGACCGTCTCGGCGAAGCCGAGCCCGGGCAGGTCGTGGACACCGTTGACGGTGCTCAGCGTCAGGGACGGCCACCGGAACTGCCACGCGCCGCCGGGCCCCGGCGCGTGATCGAGCACGACGAAACCGGACTCCGGTTCCACCCCGAACCTGCGCAGATAGTAGGCAGCAGACAGCCCCGCCTGCCCCGCGCCGATCACGGCGACGTCCACTTCACTGTCCATATCGGTTCACCTCCACCCTCACAACTACCGGAGAGGCTCGTGTGTTCCGGTCGATTCGCCTGTGGTTGGCTGACAGACGTCCAGCCGGGTGGGCAGGGGAGAATTCGTCAGTGGACAGCAATCACGAAGAAAGCGAGTGGACATGATCGGGACGAGTCGTGACGGCGACGTCTTCACCCTCGAACTGCAACGACCCGACCGTCGCAATGCGTTGAACACCGAGATCTGCGAACTGCTGCGCGAGGAGACGGAGAAGTCCGTCACCGACGGCGCGCGGGTGATCGTCCTCACAGGGCAGGGCAGCGCGTTCTGCGCGGGCGCCGACCTGTCGGGCGACGTGTACGCCGACGGGTTCACCGACACCCTGCTCGAGATGCTGCACACCATCGACTCGGTCCCCGTCCCCGTCATCGCCGCGATCAACGGCCCCGCGATCGGCGCGGGCAGTCAGCTGGCGCTCGCCGCGGACCTGCGCGTGGTCGCCCCCGAGGCGCGCTTCGCCATCCCCGCCGCCAAGCTCGGGATCTCCGTGGACCGGTGGACCGTGCACCGGCTGGCCGCCCTGATCGGCGGCGGACCGGCACGAACGATCCTGCTCGGCGCGGAAGAGGTCGGGGCGGACGAGGCGCTGGCGCACGGCCTGGCCAACAAGCGCGGCGACCTCGCCGTCGCGCAGCAGTGGGCGCACTCGATCGCGCGCCTCGCGCCGCTGTCGCTGCAACACCTCAAGATGGTGCTCAACGACGACGGCACCCAGAGTCCGCCGCCGCCCGAGCAGCTCGCGGCGTTGCATGCGGCGTGGAAGAGCTACGACGCGCAGGAGGCGCGGGCGGCCCGCGCCGAGAAGCGTCCCCCGGTGTTCCGCGGTCAGTAGCCGCCGGCCGCACCTTTCCCGCACGCGTGGTTACAGTTGTCGGGGTGAAAGCGAAGAACGCCGTGACGACTGTTCTGGCCACCGCCGCCCTCGGGTGGCTGACGCGCGCCGCGTGGGGCCTTCCGTCTCAGATGGGCGCGTCGCGCGCGAAGGTGCGCCCGTACGCCGCGACGTCGCCGCGGTACCGCGACCGTCAGTTCCACAACACCGATCCGAGCAGCATGATGCTGCCCGGTTCGGAGACCGGGATCCTCAAGGCGCTGATCACGCGGGGCAAGGCGGGACGCCCGCGCAGGCCGATCCCGCTCGCGACGCCCCTCGCGCCCGTCGAGGCGGCCGACGTCGCCGTCACCTGGTACGGCCATTCGAGTGTGCTCGTCGAGGTCGACGGCTACCGGGTGCTGGCCGATCCGGTGTGGAGCCGGCGGGTGTCGCCGTCCGCGCTTCTCGGTCCGTCCCGCATGCACCCGACCCCGGTGCCGCTGGCCGACCTGCCCGTCCTCGACGCCATCGTCGTCTCGCACGACCACTACGACCACCTCGACATGGCCACCGTGCAGCAACTCGCCGCCACCCAGAAGGCACCGTTCGTCGTTCCGGTCGGGCTCGGTGCGCACCTGCGTCAGTGGCGGGTGCCGGAGGAGCGGATCGTGGAACTCGACTGGGACGAGTCGACGACACTCGGCGAACTCACGCTCACGTGCACCGAGGCCCGGCACTTCTCCGGCCGGGGCCTGGTGCGCAACACCACCCAGTGGGCGTCGTGGGTGCTCGCCGGCCCGAGCCGGAAGGTGTTCTTCGGCGGCGACAGCGGATACACGACGCGGTTCGCCGACCTGGGCCGCCGGTACGGACCGTTCGACCTCACGCTGCTGCCCGTCGGCGCCTACGACACCAGGTGGGCGGACATCCACATGAACCCCGAGGAGGCGGTGCAGACGCACGCCGACCTCAACGCCGGCGACGCGACCCGCGGACTGCTGGTGCCGGTGCACTGGGCCACGTTCAACCTCGCGTTCCACACCTGGTCCGAGCCGATCGTCCGGCTGCTCGCGGCCGCGCAGGAGGCGGGCACCCCGGTGGCCGTGCCGATGCCCGGGCAGCGCGTCGACGCACTGAAGCCGGCCGCCCAGACCCCGTGGTGGACCGCGCTCGGCTGAGTCCGGCGCGCATCCCCTCGGAGCCGAGCGTCGTTGCGTAGCCTTTGACCATGGCATACGACGAAACCGGCACCGACAGCGTTGCAGTCGTCGCGGTGGCGGGGCTGACGGCCGCGCAGGTGGCGGAGCGGGTGGCGGCGGGCAAGACCAACGACGTCCCGGATCGGGCCAGCCGGTCGGTGCGCGACATCGTGCGCGCCAACGTGTTCACCCGGATCAATGCGATCCTCGGGGTGCTGCTGATCATCGTGCTGGCCACCGGTTCGATCGTCGACGGCATGTTCGGTCTGCTGATCATCGCCAACAGCGGGATCGGCATCATCCAGGAAGTGCGCGCCAAGCGGACCCTCGACAAGCTGGCGATCGTCAGCCAGACCAAACCGGTGGTGCGCCGCGACGGCGTCGCCGTCGCGATGGCACCGCGGGAGGTCGTGCTCGACGACATCATCGAACTCGGCGCCGGCGACCAGATCGTCGTCGACGGGGTCGTGGTGGAGGCGGCGAGCCTCGACATCGACGAGTCCCTCCTCACCGGTGAGGCCGACCCCGTGCACAAGGACGTCGGCCGGCAGGTGCTGTCGGGGAGTTTCGTCGCGTCGGGCAGCGGCTGTTACCGCGCCACGAAGGTCGGAAGCGATGCGTACGCCGCGAAACTCGCGGACGAGGCCAGCAAGTTCACGCTCGTGCACTCGGAGTTGCGCAGCGGCATCGACAAGATCCTGAAGTTCATCACGTACCTGATGATTCCGGCGGGTCTGCTGATCATCTACAACCAGTTGTTCTCGAGCGGCGAGTCGATCCGGCCCGCGCTGAGCGGGATGGTGGCCGCGCTGGTGCCGATGGTGCCCGAGGGCCTGGTGCTGATGACGTCGATCGCGTTCGCGGTCGGGGTGATCCGGCTCGGTCAGCGGCAGTGCCTCGTGCAGGAGTTGCCCGCCATCGAAGGCCTGGCCCGCGTCGACGTGGTGTGCGCCGACAAGACCGGCACCCTCACCGAGAACGGCATGCGGCTGTCCGAACTGCGCTGCGCCGATACGTCCGACGCCGAACCGTCCCGCGCGGCACTGGCCGCGATGGCGGCGTCCGACCCGCGGCCGAACGCCAGTGTCCTCGCCATCGCGGAAGCCTTTCCCGACGCCCCCGGCTGGGGCGACGCCACCGCGGAGGCCCCGTTCTCCTCGGCCAGGAAGTGGAGCGGCCAGTCGTACGGAACCCACGGCAACTGGGTGCTCGGCGCACCCGACGTGCTGCTCGACCCCGGCAGCGACATGGCCCGGCAGGCCGAGGAAATCGGCTCCTCGGGACTGCGGGTGCTCCTGCTCGGCAGCTGCGACGTCCCGGTCGACCATCCCGCGGCGCCGGGAGCGATCACGCCGCGCGCGCTGGTGATCCTGGAACAGCGGGTGCGTCCCGACGCCCGCGGCACCCTCGAGTACTTCGCGAGCCAGATCGTCACCGTGAAGGTCATCTCCGGTGACAACGCCGTGTCGGTCGGCGCGGTGGCCGGGTCGCTCGGACTGCCCGGCGGCGACCGTCCCGTCGACGCCCGCGAACTGCCCGCCGACCGGGACGCCCTCGCCGACACTCTGGAATCGGCGACGACGTTCGGCCGGGTGCGCCCCGACCAGAAGCGGGAGATGGTGGGGGCGTTGCAGTCTCGCGGTCACACCGTCGCGATGACCGGCGACGGCGTCAACGACGTGCTGGCGCTCAAGGACGCCGACATCGGGGTGTCGATGGGCTCGGGCAGTCCCGCCACCCGCGCGGTCGCGCAGATCGTGTTGCTGGACAACAAGTTCGCAACCCTGCCGTACGTGGTGGGCGAGGGCCGCCGGGTGATCGGCAACATCGAGCGCGTCTCGAATCTGTTCCTCACCAAGACCGTGTACTCGGTGCTGCTGGCGTTCCTCATCGGACTGACCGGTGTGCTGTCGCAGATCTTCCACTTCGAGCCGGTGCCGTATCCGTTCCTGCCGCGGCACGTCACGATCGCCGCCTGGTTCACCATCGGCATTCCCGCGTTCATCCTGTCGCTGGCCCCGAACAACGAACGGGCGCGCTCCGGGTTCGTGCCGCGTGTGATGCGTCTCGCCGTGCCGTCGGGTGTGATCATCGGTGTCACGACGTTCATTTCGTACCTTCTCGTGTACGCGGGCCCGGATCAGACGGAGACGCAGAAGATTCAGGCAGGCACGTCGGCGCTCATCACCCTCATCATGATCGCCCTGTGGGTGCTCGCCGTCGTCGCCA
The DNA here is from genome assembly GCF_042673295.1 of Rhodococcus sp. NPDC057014. NCBI lineage: Bacteria > Bacillati > Actinomycetota > Actinomycetes > Mycobacteriales > Nocardiaceae > Rhodococcus > Rhodococcus sp. NPDC057014. The sequence goes on along the minus strand of NZ_JBHUSF010000184.1, from coordinate 573 downwards.
GGCCGTACGTGTGGTGGAAGCTGGTGCTGATCTTCGGATCCGTAGCGGGATACCTCATCCTGTTCGCGTTGCCGTTCACGCGGGAGTTCTTCAAACTCGATCCGACCAACGTCGGCGCCACCACCTCCGCTCTCGTGTGCGGGCTCGTGGGAGTGGTTCTCGTCGAAATCGGATGGTGGGTCACGGGCAGGCTGCACGGTGAGCACCGCCGCCTGTTCGCGGCCCCGGAAGACCTTCCGGGCGTGCACTGACCGGAGTACCGCTCGCGGCGATCCGAACGGTTGGCGTCGCCGAGTCAATGCTGTGAGACTGGGTGCACGGCGAGTGATCGAACTCGCGCGGACACTGCGTGCGCATGCACCGGAGGAGGAAGAACGATGAGTTTCGTCGACACACTGAAGGGACTGCTGGGCAAGGGGAGGGAAGCGGCTTCGCAGAACGCGGACAAGGTTCACGGCGCCATCGACAAGGCCGCCGGCGTCGCGGACAGCAAGACCGGGGGCAAGTACAGCGACAAGATCGACAAGGCCGCCGACGCGGCGAAGAAGGCTGTTCCTCCGAAGGAGTGAACTC
>NZ_JBHUSF010000183.1:0-17521 GCF_042673295.1 Rhodococcus sp. NPDC057014 | reverse complement strand
CCCGCTGATCCCTGGGTGGTGGCAATGGGGGCCCGGGCACACTTTGCCACTCCCCTGGGGGTGAGGTGCGGATCCTTCGCCTTGCGGCCCACGGCCACGGACGCCAGCATCAGCAGCGCCGCCCCCGCGAAGCAGGCGGCGTAGCCGACGTGCGGGGCGAGGAGTGAGATGACGAACGGAACGGCGAAGCCGACGTAGATCAGGCAGTAGAACACCGCCACCGTCTGCGCGAGTTCGTCTTCCGGCGACAGCTTCTCGACGGACGCGAGACCGGACCCGAGCAGGATCCCGTAGCAGGATCCGAGGAGGAGGGCCGCGACGACGATCGCGACCACCGGCAGCGCACCGTGCGCATACGCGACCACGGTCGCGGCGCCGAAACCCAGCACCCCGAGCACGATGCCGACGTAAATCCCGGTGGCGTCGTCCTGCTGCGACCACCGTTTGGCCCACGGCTGGATCATCGCCCCGGTGATCAGGGTCAGTGCCGCGACGAGACCGGTGAACGCCACCGAGGTGGAGCGCAGCGACTCGGACACGAGCGGCGGCAGCGTCGCGAACGACACGGTCGCCACCCCGAATACCCACGGCGCCCACGGCGCGATGCCCCACCGGAACCGTGAGGTCGCGAGCGCCGACAGGGGCTTGGCGACGAGGTCCGTCGCGCGGACCCGCGCATCGGGCACCGACCACACCAGTGCCAGGGCACCGACCATCAACACGATGTGCACCAGATACGGGAGCAGTTCCGGCGCGGGGAGCCACTGCGCGATCACGCCGGCGAACAGCGCTCCGCAGCCGAATCCCGCGGACAGCGACATGGCGGCGCGGCGTGCACCCGCCCCGGCGGCCGCGGTGGAGCTGAGTTCCTTCATCCAGGCGGTGCCGGCGCCGAACGCCATGCCGGACGCGAGTCCGGCCAGCACCCGGCCCAGGTAGAGCAGGTCGGGGACGGCGGCGCCCGCGATCAGGACGAGGGAGGAGACGATGCCGACGGGGATCATCGGACGGATCACCGCTCGCCGGCCGAACCGGTCGGACACGCGCCCGAAGTACAGCAGCGCAGGGATCAGCCCGACGACATACGACGCGAGCATCGCGGTGAACGAACCGCTCCCGAGCCCGAGATGCTCGCGGTAGACCAGCTGCATCGGGGCGAACTGGTTGGCTCCCCAGCTGACCGCGAACAGCGCGACGGCAAGGCGGACCCAGGGCGAGAGCATCATCCGATCCTCCCAGAACCGGTAGCGCGGCGAAGTATCAACTCTTCACAGGTCGGGCCCCGTATTCCTGTGCACACTGGCCGTGTGCGGCGGGCCCGGGGGCCTCTAGCGTCGACCCTGAGCACGAGCCGAGGAGGACATGTGTGGGGTAACGACGGCAGCTGGGTCGGCTCGGACGCGCACGCGATCGCCCGCGCCGTGACCGGCCGCGAGGTGTCCGCGAGCCAGGTGCTCGACGACCACCTCGCGCACATCAAGGCCCGGAACCCGGAGCTGAACGCCGTCGTCACCGTCGCCGAGGACCAGGCGATCCGGGCCGCCGACCACCTCGACATCCGGATCGCCCGAGGTGAGGACGTCGGTCCGCTGGCCGGGGTCCCGTTCACGGTGAAGGACCTGATCGCGACCGCGGGTGTCCGGACGACGGCGGGATCGCGGGCGCTCGAGCACAACGTGCCTTCTGTCGACGCCCCCGCGGTGGCCGCGATGAGGGCGGCCGGCGCGATCCTCGTCGGCAAGACGAACACCCCGGAGTTCGGCGCGAGCGGCCTCACGCACAACGACCTGTTCGGGTACACCGTGAACCCGCTCCGGCCCGACGGCGTACCCCGCTCGCCCGGCGGTTCGAGCGGCGGCGAGGCGGCGGCGATCGCGTCCGGGATGAGCGTGGTCGGTCTCGGCACCGACTTCGGCGGTTCGGTGCGCTGGCCCGCGCACTGCACGGGACTGCGGTCGGTGCGCCCGACCGTCGGCCGGGTCGACCCCGACGGCCAGTATCCCGGCGTCCTCTCGGGCGATCACCTGCTGACCAATCCGGCGACCATGCACGGCACGCTGCAGACGATCGGTCCGATGGCGCGGACGCTGGACGACGCCGCCCTCGTGCTGCGGGTGCTCTCGTCCCGGCACTACCGGTGGACCGACCCCGGCGCGGTGGACCTCTCACGTCTCGACGTCACGTGGGCGCCCGGCGAGGGGACCGTCCCGGTAGACGCGGAGATCGTCGGGGCCGTCGCCGGTGTCGCCCGGCAACTCGGCGCCCGCCGGTACGCGGGTGGAGCGCTGTCGGAGGGGAACGATCTGTTCGGGACGTTGCGGTCCGTCGAAACCCACACCGACATCGAAGAACTCGGCACCGGCTTCGGGACGAACATCGCGGCGATGCTCGCCGACGCACGGGACGTGGACCGGCGCGAGGTCGAGCGGCTGTGGGCGCGGCGATCGGAACTGGTGCACCGGTTGCTCGGCGAGATGGGGGACGTCCTGATCCTCCCCGTCGCCTCGATTCCGGCGCCCCCGCTCGGCCAAGAACTGTTCGACGTCGGCGGGCAGTCGCTGACCTGGGCTCAGGCCCTGGCGAGTTGCCGCGCGATCAGTGTGACGGGCCTGCCGTCCGTCGTCGTCCCGGTGGGAAACACCCGGTCCGGGTTGCCGATCGGCGTGCAGGTGGTCGCGCGGCCGTGGTGCGAGCACGTCGCACTGGCCGTGGCCGCCCGGTTGTGAGGCGGCCACGACCCGCGTGACCTCAGATCACCCGGTCGCGACGCAGACCCTCGATGTCTGCTTCGCTCAACCCGAATTCGCCCAGCACCTCCGCCGTGTCCTGCCCCAGCACCATCGGCGGCGCGTTCCGGATCGGCAGGGTTTCGTCGTCGACCCAGAACGGACCCCGGACCAGCGGCACCTCACCGCCGTCCGGGGTGGCCACGGCCTGCACCATCTTCAGGGCCTGCACCTGCGGGTCGGCGAACGCCTGATCGATCGTGTGGACGGGACCGCACGGGATGCCCGCCGCGCGAATCAGCGTCACCCATTCGGCGGCCGGCCGCACGGACAGCAGTTCGAGAAGTTCCTTGGTGAGCTGGTCCCGGTGCGCGAGTCGTGACTGGCCGGTGCGGTATTCGGGCCGTTCGGCGAGGGCGGGATCTCCGAGAACCTGGCACAGCGAGTCCCAGTGCCGGTCCGAACCGGTCGCGATGATGATCGGGAAGTCGGCGGTGTCGAACGTGCCGTACGGCGTGATCGTGGGGTGCGTGTTGCCGTTCGGTTCCGCGACGCGTCCGGTGCTCAGATAGTCCTGGGCCTGGAACGACATGATCGACAGCGCCGATTCGAGCAGGGACGTCTGCACGTGATGACCCGCACCGTCCCGCCCCCGGGCCACGAGTGCCGCCGTGATGCCCAGCGCCGCATAGATACCGGACACCGTGTCGATGATCGGGATCCCGACGCGCATCGGCGTGTGGTCGTCGGCGCCGGTCACCGACATCAGCCCCGACATGCCCTGCGCCACCTGATCGAGGCCCGGTGAGAACTGCTCGGGTCCGGTCGGCCCGAAACCGCTGACGCTCATGACGATCACACCGGGGTTGTCCTCGGCGAGCGACTCCTGGTCGAGTCCCATCTCCGCGAGGACGCCGGGGCGGAAGTTCTCCACGATGACGTCCACGCCGACGGCGATGCGGCGCAGCAGTTTCCGGCCCTGTTCGCTACGCATGTCGAGGGCGACGGAACGTTTGCCGCGGTTGACGGAGGTGAAGTAGAGGCTGTCGCTGCCGTCGAACGGCGGCCACTGCCGCGAACTGTCGCCGCCGGAACGGGTCTCGACCTTGATGATGTCGGCGCCGAAGTCCGACAGCAGTGCCGTGCACAGCGGTCCGGCGAGGGCCCGCGTGAGGTCGAGGACCCGGATACCGCTGAGCAACTGGTTCATGGTGGATCCTCGGTTCTCTGTGAAGGAAAGGGGACCGTCCGAGAATTGCGGACTCGCCGGTCGATAGCGATGGCGAGAATGCACAAGCGGCCGCTGGGGATTTCGGCGCAATGTGTGCCGCGACGGCCGGTCGCCGCCGGTTAGCGTGAGCTACCCGACGAAGCACCCGAGGAGTACGAGACGATGCGCGACATCCTGACGGGCCTGGAAGCGTGGTTCGACCGCGACGAGACGTTCGCGCTCGCGACCGTGGTGCGCACCTGGAAGTCGTCGCCGCGGGCGCCGGGCGCGGCGATGGCCGTATCGGAATCCGGCGAGGTGCTCGGCAGTGTGTCCGGTGGGTGCGTCGAGAGCGCGCTGTACGAGACGGCGCGGGACGTGCTGGCCGACGGACGGAGCCGCACCGAGGTGTTCTGTGTGGCCGACGACGACGCGATCGGCGTCGGACTGACATGTGGCGGCACCATCGAGGTGTTCGTCCAGCGCATCGGGCGGCAGGACTTCCCGGGTTTCGCGGATGTGGCGCGGCGCATCCGCGGCGGCGAATCGGTCGCCGTCGTGACGGAGACCGGCGACGGATCGCGGACCCGGCGCTGCGTGATCACCGGCGACGGGCCGTCCGGTGACCTCGAGCTGCCCGGCGTCGATATCGAGAACGTCCGCCGGCGGCTCGATGCCGGTGAGTCGCTGGTGTATCAGCTGCAGTCGGAGACGGTGTGCATGGTCGAGATGTTCGCGCCCAGGCCACGGATGTACATCTTCGGCGCCATCGACTTCGCCGCCGCCATGTGCACGCTGGGCGCGTTCGCCGGCTACCACGTCACGGTGATCGACGCCCGCGCCGTGTTCGCGACGCGCGCCCGGTTCCCGGACGCCGACGACGTCGTCGTGATGTGGCCGCACCGCTTCCTCGAGACCGCGCCGGTCGACCGCCGGACCGTGCTGGCCGTGCTCACCCACGACGAAAAATTCGACATCCCGCTGCTGGAACTGGCCCTGCGATCGGACGCGGCGTACATCGGCGCGATGGGCAGCCGGGCCACGCACGACCGCCGGGTCACGTTGCTGCGCGAACAGGGGACGACCGCGGCGGAGCTGGCGCGGTTGCATTCACCGATCGGCCTCGACCTGGGCGCCCGCACCCCCGAGGAGACGGCGGTGTCGATCCTCGCCGAGATGATGAAGACGACCCGGCGGGCGTCGGGCCTCGAGCTCCAGCAGCTCAGCGGACCGATCCACCGCGACGCGCCCGCGGGCACCGGCCGGCCGCTCGAGTGCACCGCCTGAGTGACGTTTGACGGGTATTCGGATCGCGACTTAAGGTCAGGCTTTCGCGCCGTCCGGGGCGAGAGTCGGATCAGGTGAGCAGGGTGTTGCAGTGACGACGAGGGATGCCGGTGGTTCCGCTCCCGGGTTCCGCGCAGCCGCCGACTCCGGCAACGGGCCTGGTCCGGGCATTGCGCCGCAACCGCTCGCCGACGTGCTGACGTCCGATCTGCTCGTCTCCCCGACCCTCGTCGGCGGCCAGGGCGGCACCTCGCGTGAGGTGTCGAACATCGCCGTGATGGCGGTGCCGGACATCGGGCCGTGGCTCCGGACCGGGCAGTTGCTGATCACCACGACCGCGGTTCTCGGCCGGCTGGTCGAACCGTTCGACGCGTTTCTCGCCCGGCTCGACCGGCGGGGCGTCTCGGGGCTCGCCGTCCGCCTGGACGACCCCACCGCACCGCTGCCGGCCGAGATGTCCGATGCGGCCGACGAACTCGGGTTTCCCGTCGTCGTGGTCGCGGAGCTGTATTCGCAGGCACATCCGCTGGCCGCTGCTCTCGCGGAGTCGTCGGCCCGGCAGGTCGACGCCGTGTTCGAGGCGGACCGGTTGCGGCGGGTGCTCGTCGACGTCGTGATGGCGGGCGGTGGGTTCGCCGAACTGTCCGTCGCCGTCGCTCGTGAACTGGGCGGGGCGGTGCTGATCACGACACCCGACGGACGCCAGTTGTGCCGGGCGGGCGACGAGTCGGAACTGCGCCGGCTGGCGGCGAGTGCGGCGCTCGACTCCACCGGACGGGTCCGCACCGATTCGACGGAGGGCGGGCTCGGCCTGCACCGGCTGGGCGACGAGTTCATCGCCGTCTCAGCGATTTCGGCCAACGGCATCGATCACGGGCGGCTGGTGCACTTCACCACCGGGCACCCGCTGCGCAGCGAGGACCTGTATCTCGTCGAGCAGGCGGCGGCGGTGTGCGCCCTGGTGGTTGCCCGCGAACTGGTCGTCTCCTCGGTGGAGGAGAAGCACCGCGCGAACTTCGTGCGCGACCTGCTGCTCGGCCGCGGCGGCGAGCACGAGCACGTGGTCGCGCACGCGAAAACGTTCGGCTGGGACCTGGACCGGCCGGTGGTCGTCGTGGTGATCGAACCCGACCCGGTCGGCGAGGACGAACCGTCGATGCCGACCCGGATGCCGCTCGTCGAGCGCCAGGCCCGGGCGTTCACCAGCGCCGTCGCGGGCCGCGACACCGGTGCCGCCGTCACCGCACTGGCGACGGAGACGGTGATCCTGATGGGTGTCGGCACCGACACGATGAACCTCGTCCACGAACTCGTCGCCACCGTGCGCGGTGCCGGCGGCGGTGGTCGCCGGGCGTTCGGGGTAGGGGTGTCCCGGCCGACGGACACGGTGGACGGCATCCCGGCCCTGTACGGCCAGGCCCGGACCGCGCTGAAGGTGGGGCGGCAGATCACCGGCGCCTGGGCGGTGACGCATTTCGACGACCTCGGCGTGTACCGGCTGCTGAGCCTCGTCGAGGACGACCGCGAACTCGAATCGTTCGCGAGCGAGACGCTGCGCGAACTGACGGCCGACACCCCCGAGGCGCAGGACATGCGGCGCACCCTCGAGGTGCTGCTCGCCACGAACATCAACATCGCCGAAACCGCACGTCAACTCCACTTTCACTACAACACCCTGCGGTACCGGGTGGTGAAGCTCGAGAAGATGCTCGGGTCGTTCACCGATCACCCCGAATTGCGTCTCGACCTGTCGCTCGCCCTCAAGATCATGGCGATGCGCGGCATCAATTCCTAAAGTTGCCAATTTCGCCGGACACGCGCTGGCAGATTCTTCTCACGCCGGGTGGCTGACGCTGTAATAACGTTGCCCTCCTATCGAGGTGCAACTGTGACATGCGGCACATCAGCGAAGCCGGCCGCCGGCACCCTTGCACCGTCACCTGTCTGAAAGGTCCCCCTATGCCTATCTGGACATTGCACGGAGATGGCAAGACCATCGCGCCCGGTGAGGTCGTCGCCCCGAGTGAACGGCTGAGCTGGGGTCGCACGATCGGGCTCGGCGGGCAGCACGTGGTCTCGATGTTCGGGGCCACGTTCGTCTTCCCGATCATCATGGGCCTCAATCCTCAACTGGCCGTGATGTTGTCGGGTTTCTGTACCCTCTTCTTCCTGCTGGTCGTCAAGGGCCGCATTCCCAGCTACCTGGGGACGTCGGCCGCATTCGTCGGCGGCATCGCCGCCATCCGCGCCCAGGGCGGCACGTCCGCGCAGGTGACGGGGGCGATCCTCGTGTCCGGCCTCGTGCTCGCCGGGATCGGCGTGCTGATCCACTTCCTCGGCGGCGGGGTGGTGTTCAAGATCCTGCCGCCCGTGGTCACCGGCGCCGTCGTCATGCTGATCGGGTTCAACCTGGCCCCGGTCGTGGCCGGTACGTACTGGCCCCAGGACCAGTGGGTCGCGCTGACCGTGATGGTCGTGCTGGTGGTGGCGAGCGTCGCGCTCCGCGGGTTCCTCGGCCGGGTCGCGATCTTCCTGACCCTGCTGTTCGGGTACGTGCTGTCGTGGGTGCTCGACGTGACGACCGGCATGATCACGTCGTACGACCCGGTCGCCGGCGCAGTCACCGAGCACTTCCGCGTCAATTGGGACGGCGTCTCCTCCGCGTCGTGGATCGGGCTTCCGCCGTTCTCCGACGAGGCGAACGGCATCGTCGGCATCCACGCGCCGTCGTTCAGTCTCACGTTCATCGTCCTCGTGCTGCCCGGTGTGATCGCCCTGATCGCGGAGAACGCCGGACACGTCAAGGCCGTCGCCGAGATCACCAAGACCGACCTCGACCCGATGATGGGACGCGCCCTCATCGGCGACGGCCTGGCCACCACCATCGCGACCAGCGTCGGCGGATCCCCGACGACGACGTACGCGGAGAACATCGGCGTCATGGCCGCGACGAAGGTGTACTCCACCGCCGCGTACGCCGCGGCCGGTGCGATCGCGATGCTGCTCGGCTTCTCCCCCAAGTTCGGCGCCGTCATCTCCGCGACCCCCGGCGGCGTGCTGGGCGGAATCACGGTGGTGCTCTACGGGATCATCGGCCTGCTCGGGGCGAAGATCTGGAAGGAGAACGGCGTCGACTTCGGCAACCCGCTCAATCTGATGCCCATTGCCGCGGGCCTGATCATCGCGATCGGTGACGTGGAGTTGACGTTCAGCGACAGCTTCTCCCTCAGCGGCATCGCGCTCGGCACGATCGTGGTGATCGGCATGTACCACCTGTGCCGTCTCATCGCCCCGAAGGACGCCGAGGACGCGGACGGTCCAGGCGCCGGCCGTCACCACCCGAAGCCGACCGCGGACGACGGAACGGTCCCGGACCGGGTCGGTCAGTTCACGTGATCTGCCATCGGTGGGACGTGAGTTTTGTCACTAGTTCACGAAACGTCGAGCGTACGATACGGGCAGGATCTGAGGAATGAAACCGTCGCCACTGACTTATCACCGACCTCGGTCGATCGACGAGGCCTGTCAGATCCTCGCGGACGTGGCTCACGAGGGAAAAGTGCTCGCGGGCGGGCAGTCGCTGGTCCCGTTGCTGTCGATGCGGCTGGCCGCGCCGGCGCACCTCGTCGACATCGGATCGATCCCCCGGCTGGACGCGGTGTCGGCGTCACGCGACCTCGGTGTCACGTTCGACGCACTGACCACGCACTCGATGCTGGAAGCCGACCGCGGCGCCGCACAGGTGCAGCCGCTGCTCGGCCGCGGGCTGCGTCTCGTCGCGCACCCGACCATCCGCAACCGCGGCACGACGGTCGGGTCCATCGTGCACGCGGACCCGTCCGCGGAGATGCCGGCCGTGCTCGCGCTGCTCGGGGGCTTGATCACCGTGCGTTCCGTTCGCGGGGTCCGGGAGATCCGCTCGACCGACCTGTTCGCCGGGCCGCTCGAAAGCACCCTCGAGGCGGACGAGATCGCGACCAGTGTCACGGTCCCGGCGGCCGAGCCCGGTGTCGGGACGGCGATCGACGAGATCGCCCGCAGGCACGGCGACTACGCGCTCGTCGGCGTCGCGGCGCAGGTGCGGGTCGAGGACGGCGCGGTGGCCGAGGCCCGGATGACGTACGTGTCGGCCGGCGAACTCGGTGAGGTCGTCGACTACACGGACATCCTCCGGGGCGCGTCCGCGACGGACGACCGGGATTCGTTGTGGCGGAATCTGTCCGAGTTCGCGCGGGAACGGATCGACACCGAACCCGACATCCACGCCACGGCGCGGTACCGGTCGCAACTGGTGGCGGCCCTGACTACACGGGTCGGATTCGCGGCCGCGCAGGATGCAGTACTCGACGGTGCCGCCGTGCACGCGTCGGCGGGAGGAAGATGACCATGGCAAAGGCAACGACCAGCATCGACGAGCAACTCGCCGAGCTACAGGAGGAGACGGGCGAACAGCACGTCGCGGTGACGTTCACGCTCAACGCGGTGACGCAGACGGTGCTGCTGCCGTCGCGGACGCTCGCGTCCGACGCGATCCGGCACCATCTACGCCAGACGGGAACCCACGTCGGCTGCGAGCACGGCGTGTGCGGCGCGTGCACCGTGCTGCTCGACGGCAAGCCGGTGCGGTCGTGCCTGGTGCTCGCGGCGAGCCTCGAGGGCCGGGAGGTCACCACCGTCGAGGGTCTCGTCGAACCCGACGGCACCCTGCACCCGGTGCAGCAGGCGTTCATCGACTGCCACGGGCTGCAGTGCGGCTTCTGCACGCCCGGCTTCGTCACGACCATCGCGGCGTTCCTCGAGGAGAACGATTCGCCCACCCGCGAGGAGGCCACCGACGCGATCGCGGGCAACCTCTGCCGGTGCACCGGATACCAGAACATCCGGGCGGCCGTGCTGCGCGCCGCGGAGATCAAGCGGGAGCGGTCGGGCGAGTTCCCGCTCGGCAAGGACGACGAGTCGTCGCGGGCCTCGCTCGACCCGAAGGTCCGGGGCACGACCAACCCCGTCGGCGGAAGGACAGGGCGAGCATGAGCGTCACGAAACCCCGCACCGAGCCCGCGTCCACCAAGGGTGCCGACGCGCCCGCCGCGTCGGAGAAGTTGTTCGGCAAACCGATTCCCCGCACGGAGGACGCCCGGCTCCTGTCCGGCAACGGCCGCTACCTCGACGATCTGGGCCACAACGCGCTCATCGCCGCGTTCGTCCGGTCACCGCACGCGCATGCTCGGATCACCGGGATCGACATCGACGCCGCCCTGGATCTGCCCGGCGTGCACGCGATCTACACGTACGACGACCTCGTCGACGACTCCCCGGAGATGGCCGAGAACCTGCCCCTCCTGATCCCGCACCCGGCGATCACCGCCCCGCGCAACGGATATCCGCTCGCCAAGGACGAGGTGAACCACGTTGGTGAGGCGATCGCGATGGTCGTCGCCGACAGCCGGTACATCGCCGAGGACGCGTGCGCCAAGATCGACGTCACGTACGACATGCTCCCGCCGGTCGTGGGCATCGACGTGGCGCGGCAGGCGGACAACGCCGTGCACGCCGACGTCCCCGACAACGTCGCGGCGCACCTGCAGCACGGATTCGGCGATGTGGACGCGGAACTGGCGAACGCACCGCACCGGCTCACGCTGAACCTCGAGATCGAGCGGTCGGCGTCGATGCCGATGGAAGGCAAGGGCGTCTACGCGCGCTGGGACACCGACGAGCAGGCGCTCACGTTCTGGACGTCGACTCAGACGTCGACGTCGGCCCGCGCCGCGATCGCGGCCCGGCTGAAGATGGCGCACAACAAGGTCCACTGCATCGCCCCCGACGTCGGCGGCGGCTTCGGCGTCAAGATCGTCCACCCGTGGCCGGAGGAGGTCATGGTCACCTGGGCCGCGCGGCAGCTCGGGACGGCCGGCATCTCCAGCGAGGTCAAATGGGTCGAGGACCGTCGTGAGCACTTCGTGTCGAGCGCGCACGAACGCGGCCAGATCCAGGAGGTGACGGTCGGATTCGACGACGACGGCACCCTCCTCGCGTTCGACTTCACGTTCTGGCACGACAACGGCGCCTACCTGCCGTACGGCATCATCGTCATGCTGAACACATCGACGCAGGTGCTCGGGCCGTACAAGCCGAAATCGTTCCGGGTGGACGCGTACTCGCTGTACACGAACACCGTCATCGTCACGCCCTACCGCGGCGCCGGCCGACCGCAGGCCGTGTTCGCGATGGAACGGGCGATGGACGCGATCGCGAAGTATCTCGGAAAGGACGTCATCGAGGTCCGCGAGCACAACTTCATCCGGCCCGAGGAGATGCCGTACGACTTCCACCTCACGTTCCAGGACGGCCGCCCGCTGATCTACGACACCGGCAACTACCAGGCCGGGATCGACAAGCTCAAGAAGCTCATCGACTGGGACGGGTTCGCCGAGTACAAGAAGCAGGCGAAGGCCGAGGGCCGGTCCGTGGGCATCGGGATCGGCGCCTACGTGGAGGGAACCGGGCCGGGCCCGTACGAGGGCGCCCACGTCCTCGTCGAGACGTCCGGGAAGGTGAAGGCCGCAACGGGTCTGACCACTCAGGGGCAGGGCCACCAGACGGCGTTCGCGCAAATCGTCGCGGACGACCTCGGCGTGCCGGTCACCGACGTGGAGATCGTCACCGGCGACACCCGCCGATTCGGTTACGCCGTCGGCACGTTCGCGTCCCGCGGCGCCGTGATGTCCGGGTCGGCGTTCCACGTGGCCGCGCAGATGGTCGCGGAGAAGGCCCGCAAGATCGCCGGGGACGCGCTGAACCTCGATCCCGGCGAATTGGAACTTCGCGGCGGGCACGTGTGCAAGATCGGCACACTGCCCGGCGCCGAGGGCACGTCCATCTCGCTGGGTGTGGTCGCCGTGCTGTCGAACCCGCTGCGCTACGCGTTCGACGACGCGTCGCGGCAGGCCACCGGGTTCGCGAAAGCCGACACGGACATGACGATTCCGCCGGTCCGCGAAGGTGAACAACCCGGGCTCGAGGCCACCGGCTACTACTCGCCGCCGACGTCGACGTTCGCGTCGGGCGTGCACGCGGCGATCGTCGAAACCGATCCGGTGACGGCGGAGATCCACGTCCGGCGGTACGCCGTCATCCACGACTGCGGCAACGTGATCAACCCGCGGATCGTCGAGGGCCAGGTCATGGGCGCGGTCGCGCAGGGGGTCGGCGGCGCTTTGTACGAGAAGATCGTCTACGACGAGCACGGCCAGATGCTGAACGCGTCGTACATGGACTTCCTGATGCCGTTCGTCACCGAGATGCCCGACTCGCTCGAGATGGACCACACCGTCACCCCGTCCGGTCTCAACCCCCTCGGCATGAAGGGGGCGGGCGAGGCGGGCGTGATCCCGACGTCCGCCGTCATCGCCGCCGCGATCGAGGACGCGGAAGGCATCCCGATCACATCCATGCCGATATCCCCCTCGGAGTTGTTCGAGCTTCGCCTCGCGCACGCGTCGTCACAGAGCAAGGAGAACGAATGAGAATCGCAGGCACCGCCCTACTGACCGCACCGCCGGAGGCCGTGTACGACAACCTGCAGGACGGAAAGGTCCTCGCGGCCACCATTCCCGGGGTGCAGTCCCTCGAGCAGGTCAGCGACAACCATTACAAGCTGTCCATCACCGCGGGCGTCGCGTCCATCAAGGGCACCTATGACGGCGAAGTGATTCTGTCGCAGCAGAATCGGCCCCAGTCGTTCGTGATGACGGCGTCCGGTGCCGGTGCGCCCGGCACCGTCAAGGCCGACGTGACCGTGCGGCTCGAGGAACGCGACGGCGGCACCCTGCTCAGCTACGATGCGGACGCCGTCGTCGGCGGCATGGTCGGCGGCGTCGGGCAGCGGATGATCACCGGCGTCGCGAAGAAGATGGCCGGGGTGTTCTTCAAGGGCATCGACGGCGTCATCGCCAACGGCATCCCGGCGGCCGAGGTCGCCGCCGCTTCCGGCGAGGTGCCGGCGGTCGCCGGCGTCGCGGAAGCTGCCCCGGTCCCCACGGTGGCCGCGGCCCGGCTGCGGGCACCCGAGGCGGCGTCCACGGCAACTGTTCTCGCGTCGGCCGCACTGGGCGCCGGCATCGCCCTCGCCGGTGTCCTCGTCGGCGGCATCCTCGTGCGGGGCGCCTGCTCGAAATAGCCCGCGCACACCCTCGACACAGCACCCCGAACCGCCCGGTTCGGGGTGCTGTCGTCTGTCCGGGCCCTCCGATCGCGGGCAGCGCCGAACGAGGACCGCCGAGTTCGGCGATATGTGACAAAGAAACCGGGCGGCGGAAACGGTGCAATTGCCTTACAGAGACGAGCCCAGGAGGAATCGTGGAATCCAGGAAGATTCGGGTCGGTATCGACACCGGCGGAACATTCACCGACGTCGTGGCTGTGGACGAGGAGTCCGGAGCCGTCGTCACCACCAAGACACCCTCGACGCCCGCCGACCCGGCGCAGGGATTCCTCACCGGAATCGAGAAGGTGCTCGCCAAGCTCGGCGAGACCGGCGACGCGATCGGCGCCGTCAGCCACGGCACCACCGTCGCCACCAACAAACTCCTCGAAGGCAAGGTCGAGAACCTCGGGTTCATCACCACCGAGGGGTACGAGCACGTCCTCGAGATCGCCCGCCAGTCCGTCCCCGACGGCTACGGCAACTCCTACTTCTGGGTCAAGCCCGACCGCATCGTCCCCGCCGACCGCGTCCGCACCATCGGCGGCCGGCTCGCGTTCGACGGCAGCGAGATCCGCCCCCTCGTCGAGGACGACGTCCGCGCGGCCGCGCGCTTCTTCGCCGAGCGCGGCATCCGCACCATCGGCGTGTGCCTCATGCACTCCTACGCCGACCCGAGCCACGAGACGCGTGTGCGCGACATCCTGCTCGAGGAATACCCCGAGGCCACGGTGAGCATCTCCAGCCAGGTGCTGCGCGAATACCGCGAATACGAGCGGTCCATCACCACGCTCGTCGACGCGGCCGTGAAGCCGAACATCCGGAACTACGTCAACAACATCGCGAACCGGCTGCGCGAATTCTCCTCCGACGAGGGCGAGGCCCGCGACATCCCGTTCTACGTGATGAAGTCCAACGGCGGCGTGCTCTCCGCGAAGGAGGTCGTGCACCAGCCGATCACGACCGTGCTGTCCGGCCCGGCGGCCGGCGCGCTCGGTGCGGCGCTCATCGCCAGCGTCGCGGGTGTCGAGCAGGTCCTCACGTGTGACGGCGGCGGAACGTCGACCGACGTCACCGTCGTGGTCCGCGGCGAGCCCGCACTCACCACCGAGGGCCGGGTGGGGGCGTACCCGTCGAAGATCCCGATGATCGACGTCGTCACCGTCGGCGCAGGCGGCGGCTCCATCGCCTGGCAGACCCCCGAGGGCACGCTGCGCGTCGGACCGCAGTCGGCGGGCGCCGACCCCGGACCGCTCTGCTACGGCAAGGGCGGCAGCGAGCCGACCATCACCGACGCCCACGTGCTGCTCGGCCGCATCCCACCCCACCTGCTCGGCGGCGAGATCCCCCTCGACACCGAACTGGCCCGCAAGGGCGTCGAGCAGCTCGCCCACCAGCTGAAGCTCGACTTCGAGGCGTGCGCCACCGGCATCCTCGAGGTGTCCGCGTGGAACCAGGCCAACGCGCTGCGGCAGATCACGGTCAAGCGCGGCCTCGACGTCCGCGACTTCACCCTGGTGACGTTCGGCGGCTCCGGTTCGCTGCTCGCCTGCAGGCTCGTCGACATTCTCGGGCTCAAGGACGTCCTCGTCCCGCTGAACCCGGGCAACGTGTCCGCGTTCGGGCTGCTCACCGTCGACGTCCGCAACGACTACGTGCAGACCCACGTCTGCCGGCACGACCGGCTGAAGATCGAGGACCTGCAGTCGGGGCTGGACGCGCTCGCCGCCGAGGCGGAAATCGCACTCGCCGACGAGGGGTTCGGCGAGGCGGAGCGCAAGTACGCGCGCTCGGCCGACCTCCGCTACCTCGGCCAGGCGTTCGAGGTGCGGGTGCCGGTCGGGGACGGTCCCGTCACGCAGGAGCTGATGGACGAGGCCGCGGAGCGGTTCCACCAGGCGCACACGGAGCTGTACGGCTACGACTTCCGCGGCGACCCGCACCAGCACGTCGAGTGGGTCAACCTGCGCGTCAGCGGTATCGGCCCCATCAAGCGCCCGACGCTGAAGGAGATCGCGGCCGGGACCGGGGCGGAGTCCGCCGTGACCGGCACCCGTCCGGCGTACTTCGACGAGTGGGTCACCACCCAGGTCTACGACCGGGCCAAGCTCGGCGCGGGCGACGTGCTCGAGGGTCCCGCGGTGATCGAGGAATTCAGCTCCACCATTCCCGTGCACCCCGGTTTCCGGGCGCGGATCGACACCTTCGGAAACATCCGCATCACCAAGATCGCCGACTCGAACGGAGCGAACCGATGACCGTCACCACCGAACCCGTTGCAGTGCAGGCGGCCAAGCCCTACCGGCTGACACCGGTCGACGGCACGACCCCCGACCCCGTGCTGGTGGAGATCGTCGCCGGCTACCTCGCCAGCGTCGAGATGGAGGTCGAGACGTCCATCTCGCGGACCTCCCGCTCCCCGATGATCCGCGACGCGCACGACTTCCGCGCCGGCATCCACGACCGCAACCTCCGGAAGCTCACGGGCCGTTCGTATTCGGCGCTCGTGCATCCGGTGGCGCGGGACTTCCCGCTCGACACCATGAAGCCCGGCGACGTCTACTTCCACAACGACGTCTACCTGTCCGAAGGCGGCATCGGCCACCTCCCCGACCTCTGCGTCACCGTCCCGGTGTTCGCGACCCGGCCGGGCGAGACGGAACCGTCCGTCGTCGCGTTCGTGCAGGCGTTCGGCCACCACGACGACATCGGCGGCTGCTGCCCGGGATCGATGCCGTCCGGCGCGACCACGGTGTACGAGGAGGGCCTGATGGTCCCGCCGATCAAGCTGTGGGATCAGGGGGTGCCGAACGAGGCCGCGCTGCGCATCATGACCCGCAACTCGCGGATGCCCGACGCGCTGGCCGCCGACCTCGACGCCGAATGCTCGGCCTGTCTGATGGGCGCCCGTCGCCTCACCGAACTGTTCGAGCGGTACGGCTGCGACACCGTCGAGGCCTGCTTCGACGCGATGATGGACGCGACCACCGAAACGTACCGGCGGGAGATCCTCAGCAAGATCCCCAAGGGCGAGTACACGTGGGAGGACTACGCCGAACACGACGGCGTCGACGAGCCCATGCTGCACCGCCAGCGGATCACGCTCACCAAGACCGGACCGGAGGACGAGGGCGGCGAACGCCTCATCCTCGACTTCAACGGCACCGGACCGCAGGCCAAGGGCCCGATCAACCACTGCGGTGACTACGCCGACGGCAACTTCCTCATCAAGTGGCTCGCACCGATCCTGCGCAACCTCGCGGACAGTCCCGAGCGGATGGCGGAACTCGACGTCAACGAGGGCGTCGTGCCGCTGATCGAGATGAAGTTCCCGGAGAAGGGCACGCTGATCACCCCGATCTTCCCGGCGCCCACCAACGCCCGGACGTTCGTGATCCTGCGACTGCTCGGCGTGCTCGCCGGCGTCGTCGCCAAGGCCGTCGACGGGAACATGCCCGCCGACCAGGAGACCATCCGCTACACCGGGGTGTACGGCGAGGACTTCGACGGGCACTCGTACCTGATGCGGGAGGTGCTCGGCGGCGGGTCCGGGGGGCGGCACTACGCGGACGGTGAGGACACCATCCACGTCGTTCCCGACTCGCGGAACCTGCCGACCGAGTTCACCGAGAGCCGGTTCCCGTTCATCGTCGAGAAGCTGGGCCTGGCGAAGGACTCCGGCGGCGCCGGACGCTACCGCGGCGGTCTCGGCTACGAGAAGCACATCCGGATGCTCAAGGACGCGAACTTCATGTCCATCGCCGACCGCTCGATCCTCTCCTGCTGGGGAGTCAAGGGCGGCAAGGCCGGACGGCCCTTCTCCGTGGTCCTCGACCCGGGCGGCCCGAACGAGCGGGAGTTCGACGCGCTGACCGACGCCGAACCGATCAAGGCCGGTGAGGTGGTGCGCATCCGCACCACCGGTGGCGGCGGCTGGGGCGACCCCCTCGACCGTCCGATCGAGGAAGTCGTCCGGGACGTGCTGTGGGGCAAGGTGTCCGCCGAGGGCGCACGCCTTGACTACGGTGTCGTGCTGGCGTCGTCGACCGGGGAACCGGTCGCGGACGCCGACGCCACCGAGGCGCTGCGCGAGCA
>NZ_JBHUSF010000182.1:0-17577 GCF_042673295.1 Rhodococcus sp. NPDC057014 | reverse complement strand
GCCACACCGGCGGGTGCTGTGCCGATGCTGGGGTTTCATTCCGGCTGCAGCCCGATTACCGTCGTCGTCACAGGTTAAGACAGCAGCCGCCGAACTTCATCCACTGCGGCCACTGTGCGTGCACCGACCCCCGCCCCCACCGGCAGGGTGTCCGCTCCCCGACCGCCCCCACCCGGGAGCGACCATGACCAAACCCCGTCAACAGTTCGTTGATCGCGCCGGGCCGCATCGGCGACCCCAGCGGCGGGTGGAAGAGATTGACCAGGACGAAGTCGCACTCTCGGGCCGGGCGGCACCGGTCGCGTTCGAAGACGTAGGTGTCGTACGCGAGCACCAGCAGATCGTCGACCGGAACCGCCCGGGGGCGGCGGGACTTCGCCCATGCGCCGTTGATATTCACCCGGCGGCGCACGTGCAGATGTGAACCGGACATCGTGCAACCCAGGCCCGACGAGTCGGCCACGAAGTCGATGTCCTCGCGCCGAAGCCCGCACAATTCACCACGCCGCAACCCGGCCCGCGCCATCGCGACCACGATGAACCGGTCACGAGCCGACCGGCAGGCCCCGAGCAACGCGAGAGCCTCCTCGTCGGTGGCGCGGTCCACCCCAGTCTCCGGTTCCGACAAGCGATGACGTGGACGGGCCACGTAGTGCAGTGCGCCGTCCTCGCCGCGGGCCTCCACCGGCAAGTGACGGTTGTCGCTGACCTCGAAGAGCATCGCCAGCACTTCCGGCGGCGCGGTGCCGACGGCGACACTGTGCCGAAGAAATCCGCGAACCGCCGCCAAGATCCGATTGATCCGGCCCGGGCCGCGCACCTCGGGCAGCCCCGGACCGATCAACGGAGCCTCCGGATCGATCGGGATGTGCCTGAGCCAGGTGGCGAACGCACCAAGCCGTTCGGCCGCGGTCCGCCAATCTCGCTGTGTGTGCTCGCACCAGCGCAGATACAGTGTCAGCGACTCCGCGTAGGCCTTGGTGGTGCTCTCTGCAGCGTCTTGCCCGAATCGAAGATGCCGCAAGTACTCGTCGACATCGCCGACAATCCGGTACTCGTCATCGACCACGGTCCAATACCGCTCGGCCGACGGCAACGTGATACGAAAGGCTCGCATCGGCATCCCTCCACGCCGGAGGCTACTCCGCCGCGTCCCTCATTCCCGGCAACGCAGCCGCGTGTCGGCAACGTGCACATCATCCCGAGCGATCGTGTGGTGCACCAGCACCAAACCAAGCCGGACGCAACAATCCACCACACGCGAGGAGACCCGAGAGAACCAGGCGTCGGCCTCAAGGACGATTCGCTGGCACAGGACATCGGTTTCCACATCCCATGTCGGTCGAGACGACACGCATTCCCAGATATCGGGAGTGATCGCGCCTCCTCGATCACCTGGACCTCACACACTTCACGCGCTCACGTACAAATTCGGAGTGGGTGTGTGAACCCGCTGTCATCCGGTCCGTCAGCCAAAAGGCGATCGATTCCGGTGATGGATCGGTCGACGGTATATCGCAAACTTCGTCAGCGTTCGCGAATTGGGTCGCAGGTTCGTAGGCCGCGATCATCACGCCTCGTTCGACGGACTCCGCGTCTCCTCGATGCGTTGCCGCTGCCGGACCCCGTACGCCGCCTCCTTGACGGCGGCGTCGTCCTCGAGACCCGACCCGAGGGCTCCACCGATGGTGGCGATGGACGCCAGCAACCAGGTGAGCGTGAGGTAGTCAAAGAAGTTCACCGCGTGCCCGAGAATGGGGGACAGCAGTTCCGGGGGAAGAGCGAGGCACGCGGTGAACAGCAGCAGGCCGAACAGGGCCACGTACAGCACGACGACGCCGATGACCAGGGTGACCACGGTCGCGGTGTTGTAGAGCACAGATCGATCGCGTTCCGCCGGCAACTTCGGCCGCTCCCAGAGTTCGTGATCGAGGATCAGCCAGAGGATCATCGCCACGATCGACAGGACGGTCGCCGCACTCATACGCCACGGACCCATCGTGTCGGCGAACAACCAGATCGTGTCGGTGGCCAGCGCGATCGCACCCGTGGCGAAGGCGCCGACGAGCACCTTCGACAGTCCGGTGACCAGCCGCCACGGCCGGTTGGCCCGCACCATCCCCGACAACAGTCGCAGCCGCCGCAGCCCCGAGGGCGCGAAGTACCGGATACCGTCCTCGGTCTGCGCGGACCGGAACAGTCGCGCCGCGCTGCCGGGGGGCATGAGGTCCGGTTCCCCGAGGACGCCGGCGATCGCGAGTTCGGTGACGGTGCCGACCCGGCGCTCGATGAGCAGACCGCCCACCCCGGCGACGGAGATGAGCGCGAATTTGTGGTCGGCGCTGACGTCGGCCACCACCGGCAGGGTGTCCTCGCGGCGCGGCAGATCGGTGAGGTACACGACGATGTCTTCCGCTTCGGAGGACGGATCGATCGCGTCGATGACGTCTGCGAAATCCGCTTGCTCGTCGGGGAGGTACGGCTTGCTGCGTACGCACGTCGTCCACCGGCGCTCGGGGCGGTCAGGGCTTCGCAGGCGTTGCGGCAGGGACTCCGCGATGCGTTCGGCGAGAGCCGCCGGCGTGCCCGGATCCGCGATGAACAGCACCGAGACCTGCTCACCGGCCGCACCGGATGGCCCTCCCCGCAGGTGCTCATTCACCGCCTTCGCGTACCCGCCCGGTCTGCCCCCAAACTCCAGGCAGTGGGTGCGGGTCCGCCCAGAAGGTAGGGAACAACATGGCTGCCGACCGTCCGATCGTCGTCGGAACAGACGGTCCGCCCGGTCGTCATGGACGAACCCGCACGCGGCCTGCGTGAGGAAGCCGAGAATGCGCAGTTGCTCGTCGTCGGCAGCCGCGGGCGGGGCGGGTTCGCGAGCATGCTGTTGGGATCGGCCACCAGGGCACTATTGAACTCGGTCAACCGCCCACTCCTCATCGTCCGGTAGCCACCCCGCCCGCGGCCCATTGCCGGGACGAGTTTCGAGGTGAGTGGTGGTGGTGTTCGACAAGTTCGCCGACCAGGCACGCAGAGCAGTTGTCCTGACCTCCGACGCAGCCCACGATCATCTCGGCACCGAATACCTCCTGCTCGCTCGTATCGACAACAGGTCGTCGGCCGGCTCACAGATCCTCGACGAAGCGGGGCCCGCGAGCTTGGACAGGCTGCGGGAACACGTTCTTCGTCAGGTCGCAGAAGACCGCCGCGAACCCGCTGGGCCGGGTCCGACCCACATCACCACCGTGCGGTTGACCGGCGCGAGCACACCCTGTGCACAGACGCGGCCGTCGGGGCGGGCCAACGCCTCGACAGATGGATGCGCGACCGCGTCGTCGACGCCCCACGCACCCCACGCCTCACGTATTGGCAGCGCAGCGAGCCGGGGCGATCGCAACGCCGAGGGAGCGCGTACGACGCCGTCGGTGGTGGCGTTCACCGAGAGCGGTGAGCGCCGGGTCGGTCAGCTCGCCCGACGGCAGGCGATCTTGAATCTGAAGGGCACGATCTACTCGGCGAAACGGTTCAGCCGAGGCACCGATCCCGCGACGAGGAGGACCACGATCGCGACCAGCGGCACCCGGCTCGAGGAACGTACGGTCGACGGCACGTGCATCAGCGACCGGTCCCGTACGACATCGGTCTCCTGCATGCACCTACCGCGAGTGGGCCCACCCGATCAACGTACCCCGGCGCCGCCCGCGGCCGGCGACTGCCGAACCGCTTCAATACCCTAGACAACCGACATCGACGACCGCAGCGCCATGCCGCCGCTACTGCGAGACGGTCCATACCGTATCATGTTGCGCTACCGAATATTTCAAATCGCACTACGCTTGGTTTAGACCGATTCCGTTGCCGTCCAGTGGGTTACGGTGGAGCTGGATCCAATGGTTGGATAAACCGACAGTTGGAACATGATTTTCGCCGCTGGTTCGCTTCTGCGCCGGGAACTTATTCGTTCCATCACCGAGCACCTGATCCTGTACGTCAGGATGAAGGAGCCACTGATCCCACTCCGCGACTGTACTGTCATGGCAGAAACGGCCTCCCCCTTTCGGCTTACCGGGACCTTGTCATTCACCTCATCGGCTGGGAGAATGCTTAGCAGCGGGAGTTCTACTCATGGAAGCACCGGAGTAGCGGCTGCTGCCCGGAGTGCGCGTACCGGCCGCCTCGAGCGGGCGGCGGATAGTTGTGTCCCGGGTGGGATGTGGACGCCACCGTCTCCCGTTCTGTCGACGCTCACAGGCGGATGAAGAACTTTCAGGCGGTTGAGCCTCCGTGAGCTCAACCCGGTCAACCGACCGGCCGGACGCCGCACTGGTACGCGCGGGCTCGGCGAATCCCAAGTCATCGACGCCTAGGGGGCGTGATGTCAGAGTCCAGTGGCGGAACCTCCGCGGTACGTCCGAACCAACCGGCCCGCCAGGTAATAGCAAGGTTCGACACCTACGCCGACGCCGAAAGCGCCGTCGACTACCTCTCCGACCAGCGTTTCGCGGTGGAGAAGGTGGCCATCGTCGGCCGTGATCTCGAGCTGGTCGAGCAGGTCGTCGGCCGGCTGAACTACGGCTGGGCCGCGTTGCGCGGCGCCGCCGCGGGCGCGTTGACGGGCGCACTGTTCGGCTGGATCTTCGGGTTACTCAACTGGGTCCAGCCGCTGCTCACGGGCCTCACGCTCGCCTTCTACGGGCTGATCTTCGGCGCCCTCATAGGTGCTCTGCTCGGCCTGCTCATGTATGCGCTGCAGGGCGGGCGGCGCGACTTCACTTCAATCCAGTCCTTACAACCACGTCACTACGAAGTCCTCGCCGACGTCGAGGTCGCGGACGAAGCCGTCCGCCTTCTCACCGGCCGGACCGATCGAAAGGAATGAGTCATGGCAACCGCGGTAGGCATCGACCTGGGCACCACCAACTCGGTCATCGCAAGCTGGCAAGGCGGCGAGCCGGTGGTGATCTCCAATGTCGAGGGAGCGCGGACGACGCCGTCGGTGGTGGCGTTCACCGAGAGCGGCGAGCGCCTGGTGGGTCAACTCGCCCGACGGCAGGCGATCCTGAACCCGAAGGGCACGATCTACTCGGCGAAACGGTTCATCGGACGTCATTTCGACGAGATCTCCGAGGAGGCCAAAGCGGTCAGCTTCGACGTCGTAGCGGGTGACAACGGTGAGGCGCGATTCGACGTGCGGGGCAAGAAGTATGCGCCGGAGGAGATCAGTGCCCTCGTGCTGCGCAAGCTCGTCGACGACGCCAGCAAGTTCCTCGGGGAGAAGGTCAAGGAAGCGGTCATCACCGTTCCGGCCTATTTCAACGACGCGCAGCGCAACGCCACCAAGGACGCCGGCCGGATCGCGGGCCTCGAGGTTTTGCGGATCATCAACGAGCCGACCGCGGCGGCACTGGCGTACGGCATGGACAAGCAGACCCACGAGACCGTACTGGTCTTCGACCTGGGCGGCGGCACCTTCGATGTGAGCCTGCTCGACGTCGGCGAGGGCGTGGTCGAGGTTCGTTCCACGGCCGGCGACTCCCACCTCGGCGGCGACGACTTCGACCGACGTCTGGTGGACTACCTCGCCGACGAATTCCAGCGTGCGGAGAACATCGATCTGCGCAAGGATGCGCAGGCGTTGCAGCGCCTCTTCGAGGCCGCGGAGAAAGCCAAGGTCGAGTTGTCCTCGGTGACGCAGGCGCAGGTCAACTTGCCCTTCGTCACTGCTGACGCGAACGGTCCCAAGCACCTCACCACCACGATCATGCGATCGAAGTTCGAGGATCTGACGGCGGATCTGGTGGAACGCTGCCTCGGCCCGGTGAAGCAGGCGATGAGTGACGCCAAGGTCACCGCCAACGATATCGACGAGGTGATCCTGGTCGGTGGTTCGACACGGATTCCGGCGGTGCAGGCGCTGGTTCGCCGGCTCACCGGCGGCAAGGATCCCAACATGAGCGTCAACCCGGATGAGGTCGTCGCGCTCGGTGCCGCCGTCCAGGCGGGCGTGCTCAAGGGTGAGGTTTCCGATGTGCTGTTGCTCGATGTCACCCCGCTGTCCCTCGGCGTCGAGACGCAGGGCGGGGTGATGACCAAGATCATCGAGCGCAACACGACGATCCCGGCCCGGCGCAGTGAAGTGTTCTCCACCGCGGAGGACAATCAGTCCGCCGTGGACGTCGTGGTCCTGCAGGGCGAACGCGAACGGGCCGCCGACAACCGGGTGCTCGGTCGGTTCCGGCTCGAAGACATCCGCCCCGCGCCACGTGGTGAGGCCCAGGTCGAAGTCACGTTCGATATCGACGCCAACGGCATCCTCAACGTCACCGCTCGGGATAAGGACACCGGCAAGGAGCAGAGCATCACGATCAGTGAGCAGGGCAATCTGGATCAGGGTGAGGTCGAGCGGATGCTCGCGGAGGCCGAACGGAACCGGGGTGAGGACGAGGCGCTGCGCAAGGCGGTCGACGCGCGTAACGAGCTCGATTCGGTTGCCTATCAGGTGGAACGGCGACTGGCCGAACTCGGTGAGAGTGCGCCACCGCACGACAAGGCGCGCGCCGAGATGCTGATCGCCGACGCCAGGAAAGCTGTGAAGGACGGTGCTTCACCCGCGGAGGTACAGCCACTGACCTCGGAGCTGCAGCAGCTGCTCTACGGGCTCGCCCCGGTCCAGGCCGGCGGCGGCGACGGACACCAGGCAGGCGGCGGAGACGCTGCGTCGTCGGATGACGACGACGTGATCGACGCCGAATTCGATCGAAGCTGAGGCACACGATGGAAAGGTCTGCAGATCATTCGACGACCGAGCCGGCTACCGACGGTACCGACAGGGATCAGACCGAGACGGCGCCTGATCGCACCGACACGGGGGCCGAGCTCGCTCAACTCGAGGACCGCTGGCGCAGGGCCCTCGCAGATCTGGACAACCTGCGCAAGCGGTATGCCAAGGATCTGGACCGTGAACGCGCCGCGGAGGTGGCGAAGGTTTCGGCGGCGTGGCTGCCGGTGCTGGACAATTTGGAGCTTGCGCTGACCCATGCGGGCAGCGATCCTCAGGCCGTCCTCGAGGGCGTGAAGGCGATCCGGGATCAAGCGGTGCAGGTGCTGTCACGGCTCGGCTTCGAGCGCCACGACGAGGTCGGTGTGCCGTTCTCCCCGGAGCTCCACGAAGTGGTCAGCGTGGTGACCCAACCCGACCTTCCCTCCGGGACCGTGATCGAGGTCTTGCGCCCGGGCTACGGAGAGGACGGGCGGCAATTGCGTCCCGCCGCGGTGGTCGTCAGCCGACCCGAGGGGTGAGCACCGATGGCGCGTGACTACTACGAAGCGCTCGGGGTCCCCCGCGGCGCCAGCACCGACGAAATCCAGCAGGCGTACCGCAAGCTGGCCCGCAAGTATCACCCCGACGTGAACAAGGACCCCACCGCGGAGGACAAGTTCAAGGAGGCCAACGAGGCCTACCAGGTGTTGTCCGACCCGGACACCCGCAAACGCTACGACCGATTCGGTGACGACTTCCGGCGGGTGCCCGAGGACTACGACGAACGGGTCCGGGCCGGCGCAGGCGGGTACGGCGGCGGGGGGTACGGCGGCGGGGGCGGGGCCGGCGGCAGAAGGGTGCACTTCGGTCACGGTGTCGGTGGCGAGGGCGGCGTCGACTTCGAGGACCTCTTCGGGCAGATGTTCGGCGGCGGTGGCGGGTACGGGCCGATACCCGGTGCCGATCAGGAAGCGGAACTGGAACTGACCCTGGAAGAGGCGTATCGGGGCGGCAAACGCACTCTCAGACTGGACGGACGGCAGTACGACGTCGACATACCGGCCGGTGTCCTGGACGGCCAGCGCATCCGGCTGGCCGGGCAAGGCGGGCGGGGCAACGGAGACGCGCCGCCCGGGGATCTGTACCTCGTGGTGCGGATCAAACCGCATTCCCGGTTCCGGGTGCAGGGCCGGGACATCTACGTCGACCTGCCCGTATCGCCCTGGGAGGCGGTCCTCGGGTCCACCGTCGTCGTTCCCACCCCGGGTGGCGAGGCGAAAGTCAAAGTGGTACCGGGCTCGTCGACGGGAAGGAAGCTGCGCCTGCGCGGAGAAGGCATGCCCAATCCGCGTGGCGCCAACGGCAACCTCTACGCCGAAATCAAGGTGATGGTGCCGGCGAAACCGACAGCACGCGAACGCGAGCTGTTCGAGCAGTTGGCCGCCGAATCGAACTTCGATCCGAGGAAACAGACATGAGCACCCCCACCCCGGTCACCGGGTACGTATTGGTTCGCCGTACCGGATTGTCGCCAGATGCCTTCGCCGAACGTACCGGGCTGCACCCCGACCTGGCACGAAAACTTGTCGCTCTCGGCCTGCTCGACGCCCACCGCGACGCCGGCGGCGAAATGTCGTTCGAACCATCCGAAGTGGCCCACGCCGCCCGCATCCAACGGCTGCGGACCGGTCTGGGCCTGAACTACTCGGCAATCGGGCTCGTGCTCGATCTGCTGGATCGAATCGAGAAACTCGAAGCAGCTTCCCGCAGAAGGAGGACACCCCCATGGACACCGGCAGCCTGACTGAAAAGTCACGAGAAGCCCTGCAGGAAGCCCAGAACGTAGCGACCAGAATGGGTCACACCGAGGTCGACGGAGAGCACCTGCTGCTCGCGTTGGTCGATCAGCAGGACGGGCTGGTACCCCGACTGCTCGAGCAGGCCGGCGCGAACGTCGATGCCCTGCGATCCGATCTGGAACGTGAACTCTCGCGCAGGCCGAAGGTCAGCGGCCCCGGCGCGACGCCCGGTCAGGTGATGATCACCCAACGCCTGGCCAAGCTGCTCGACGCCGCGGAACGGGAGGCGAAGCGACTCAAGGATTCCTACGTGTCGGTGGAGCATCTCGTGATGGCCCTCTCCGAGGAGGGATCGGCCAGTGCGGCCGGACGGGTCCTCGCCAGTCATGGGGTCACACGAGAGGCCTTCCTCACCGCCTTGACCACAGTGCGCGGCAATCAGCGCGTCACCTCGGCCACCCCGGAGGGTGCGTACGAGGCGCTCGAGAAGTACGGACGCGACCTCGTCTCCGAGGGGCGAGCAGGCAAACTCGATCCGGTCATCGGCCGCGATGCCGAGATCCGCAGGGTAACGCAGATCCTGAGCCGGAAGACGAAGAACAATCCGGTGCTGATCGGCGACCCCGGCGTCGGCAAGACCGCGATCGTCGAGGGCCTCGCCCAGCGGATCGTCCGCGGCGACGTGCCCGAGGGCCTGCGCGACAAGACGATCTTCTCGCTCGACATGGGTTCTTTGGTGGCCGGTGCGAAGTACCGCGGCGAGTTCGAGGAGCGACTGCAGGCGGTGCTATCCGAGGTGAAGGCGGCCGAGGGGCGCATCCTGTTGTTCGTCGACGAGTTACATACAGTGGTCGGTGCGGGATCGGTCGGGGGCGAGGGGTCTCTCGACGCCGGCAACATGCTCAAGCCGATGCTCGCCCGCGGCGAACTGCACATGATCGGTGCCACCACCCTCGACGAGTATCGCAAGCACATCGAATCCGATGCGGCACTGGAGCGACGCTTCCAGACCGTTCTCGTCGACGAGCCCAGCGCCGAGGATGCGATCTCGATTCTGCGCGGACTGCGCGAACGCCTCGAGGTTTTTCACGGCGTGAAGATTCAGGACGGCGCCCTGGTGGCCGCCGTGACCCTCTCGCACCGGTACATCACCGACCGCTTCCTGCCGGACAAGGCGATCGATCTGGTAGACGAGGCGTGCGCCCGGCTACGCACCGAAATCGATTCGATGCCCGCCGAACTCGACGAGCTCACCCGGAAGGTGACCCGCCTGGAGATCGAGGAGGCCGCGCTGTCCAAGGAAACGGACGCGGCCAGCAAGGCGCGCCTCGAAGAGCTGCGGAAGGAGCTGGCCGACCTGCGGGCCGAGGCCGACGCCCGGCACGCGCAGTGGGAGGCGGAGCGGCAGGCGATCCGGCGGGTGCAGGAACTGCGTGGAGAGCTGGAACGATTGCGCCACGAGGCCGAGGAGGCGGAGCGCAACTACGACCTCAATCGGGCCGCCGAATTGCGCTACGGCGAGATCACCGCGCTGGAACGCAGGCTCGAGGCGGCGGAGGATCAACTGGCCACCCGGCAGGGCCGGAATCCGTTGCTGCGTGAGGTGGTCACCGAAGACGAGATCGCCGAGATCGTGGCCGCATGGACGGGTATCCCGGTCGCCCGGCTGCAGGAAGGCGAGCGGGAGAAGCTGTTGAAGCTCGACGAGATTCTGCACGAGAGGGTCGTCGGTCAGGACGAGGCGGTGCAACTGGTCGCAGACGCGGTGATCCGGGCGAGGTCCGGTATCCGTGATCCGCGCCGGCCGATCGGTTCGTTCATCTTCCTGGGCCCGACGGGCGTGGGAAAGACCGAGCTCGCAAAGACGCTGGCCAGTGCCCTCTTCGACAGCGAAGACAACATGGTGCGCCTGGACATGAGCGAGTACCAGGAGCGACACACGGTGAGCAGACTCATCGGTGCGCCCCCCGGCTACGTCGGCTACGACGAGGGGGGCCAGCTCACCGAGGCGGTGCGCCGCAAGCCGTACTCCGTGGTGCTCTTCGACGAGATCGAGAAGGCCCACGCCGACGTCTTCAACACCCTGCTGCAGGTGCTCGATGACGGCCGGATCACCGATTCCCAAGGCAGGCAGGTCGATTTCCGGAACACCGTGATCATCATGACCTCCAACATCGGATCCCAGCATCTCCTCGACGGAGTCACAGCCGACGGCGAGATCAAGCCGGACGCCCGGGAACGGGTGCTGGCGGAACTGCGCGGGCACTTCCGTCCCGAGTTCCTCAACCGGGTCGACGACATCGTGTTGTTCACCCCGCTCACACTGCCCCAGATCGAGCACATCGTCGAACTGCAACTCACCGACCTTCGGAACAGGTTGTCGGAGCGGCAGATACACCTCGATATCACGCCGGAAGCACGCCGGCTCATCGCCGAACACGGTTTCGACCCGGTCTACGGTGCGCGGCCGCTGCGACGGTACATCGCCCACGAGGTCGAGACCAAGATCGGTCGTGCGCTGCTGCGCGGCGAGATCGAACCGGGCGGCACCATCGGTGTCACGGTGGACGGCGGCGAGCTCGCCGTCGCGTACGCCGAACCCGCCGTCGCGGCGGCCTGAGAAGAGGTGTCGTCATGGGATCCGACACGGTGAAGTGCCCGAACTGCGGCAAGGTCAACAAGGTGCCGGCGGCCGGGGACGGAAGACCGCGCTGCGGGAACTGCCACGAGCCGCTGCCCTGGATCGCCTCGGCAGGGGACGGCGACTTCGCGGAGGTCGCCGACAAGTCCTCGGTGCCTGTGCTCGTCGACCTCTGGGCGACGTGGTGCGGCCCGTGCCGCATGGTCAGCCCGGCGCTCGAGCAGCTCGCCAGGGAACGCGCAGGTCAGATCAAGCTGGTCAAGGTCGACGTGGATGCTGCGCCCAAGACGGCCGAACGGTTCACCGTCCGCGCCGTGCCGACTCTGCTGGTGATGGACCGGGGTGAGGTCCTGGCTCGGCAGGCGGGCGCCGCTCCGGTACCCCAGCTGCGCACGTGGCTCGATCAGGCGCTCTCGGAAAATGCAGGCAAGGGGGCGAAGCCATGACTTCTGTCCCTGTGGACCCGCATGTGACCGCGATCCGGCCCGTGGCGCCCCGGACTCCGCAGGGTTGCGAGGAATGTCTTCGCCTCGGCACCCCGTGGGTGCATCTGAGGCTGTGCCTGACGTGCGGACACGTCGGTTGCTGCGACTCCTCGCCGGGCAAGCACGCGCACGCCCACAGCATCGGCCATCCGATCGTCCAGTCGATGGAACCGGGTGAAGATTGGCGGTGGTGTTATGTCGACCAGAACTTCGTCTGAGGACGCCGCACCTGTCCCCGACAGTCCGCCGGTCGACGACGAGACTCCGGACGAGGAAGGTGCTTTCCCACGGCTGACGGACGACCAGGTCGCGACGCTCGAGGTCGGCGGCGCGCGTCGATCGGTTCACACCGGCGAGGTGCTGATCCGAGAGGGCGCGCCCAGCCACGACTTCTTCGTCATCCTCTCCGGCAAGGTCGCGGTCATCGACGCGGGTGAGGTGGACGGTGAACGCCGGATACTGCGCGTGCACGGCCGGGGCCGCTTCCTGGGCGAGCTCGGTCTGCTGGAAGGCCAGGTGGCGTTCTTCACCGCCGAGGTGATCGAGGACGGCGAGATGCTCGTCGTCCCGGCTGAGCGGGTGCGCGAGCTGGTGGCCCACGATCTTGTGCTCAGCGATCTGATCCTGCGCGCCTACCTGGTGCGCCGGCATCTGCTGATCGGGCTCGGTTCGGGGTTCCGGATCATCGGCTCCTGCTATTCCCCGGATACGTTGCGGCTTCGGGAGTTCGCCATGCGAAACCGATTGCCCCACCGGTGGATCGATCTGGAGCGGGACGAACGGGCGGAGCAGCTGCTGCGCAGCCTGGACGTCGCCCCCGAGGACACTCCCGTCGTGATCTGGCACGGCGAGAAGGTGCTGCGCAATCCGACGAATGCGGAACTAGCCCGCATCGTCGGGCTTCCGGTCCCGGTCCCGGACGCGGCCCAGGACGTGTGCGACCTCGTCGTGGTGGGTGCGGGACCGGCCGGTCTGGCCGCGTCCGTGTACGGCGCCTCGGACGGGTTGGCCACGGTGACACTGGAGTCGATCGCCGCCGGCGGCCAGGCCAGTACCTCCTCCCGGATCGAGAACTATCTGGGCTTCCCGGCGGGGGTCTCCGGTTCCGAATTGGCCGAGCGCGCGGTGATCCAGGCCGGGAAGTTCGGCGCCCGGATCCTGGTGTCGGCGGAGGTGACCGGTTTGGGATCCGAGGGCGGGAACCATGTGCTCCGGCTGACCGGCGGCGGCGCGGTTCGCGGCCGGGCCGTCGTGCTCGCCACCGGGGCGCGATATCGCAAGTTGACGGTTCCGGGGATCGAGGCACTGGAGGGGACGAGCGTGTACTACGCCGCAACCCATCAGGAAGCGCGGATGTGCGGCACCGACCCGGTGGCTATCGTCGGCGGCGGAAACTCCGCCGGACAGGCCACCGTCTTCCTCGCCGACCAGGTCTCCCACGTTCACCTGCTCATCCGCGGCGGTGACCTCGGAAAGAGCATGTCCCGATACCTGGTCGACCAGATCGAGCGCCATCCGCGCGTCACCGTGCACCGGAACACCGAGGTTCGTACGGTCCACGGTCAGAAGTACCTCGAAGAAATCGTGGTCGAGGACAATCGCACGGGCGACCAGGACACGATCCGGGTGCACGCCCTGTTCGTCTTCATCGGGGCGATGCCGCACACCGGGTGGTTGGCCGACGCGATCGCACTCGACGACCACGGCTTCGTCCTCACGGGCGTGGACGCGGTCCGCGCCCGAGCGGACGGCGACCGGCGGATCGGCGCCGGGTTGTCGAGGACGCTCGAAACCAGCCGGCCCGGCCTGTTCGCGGCGGGCGACGTCCGCCGCGGCTCGGTGAAACGGGTCGCATCCGCTGTCGGTGAAGGAGCGATGGCGGTTCGCCAAATCCATGAATACTTCGAGAGGAGCTGACGACATGCCAGTGATGGGCACCGTGAAATTTCAGCGGTTCTTCCGGGCAGCGGCCGGAGTGCAGGTCGACCGGAACGACCTCAAG
The DNA here is from genome assembly GCF_042673295.1 of Rhodococcus sp. NPDC057014. Lineage (NCBI taxonomy): Bacteria > Bacillati > Actinomycetota > Actinomycetes > Mycobacteriales > Nocardiaceae > Rhodococcus > Rhodococcus sp. NPDC057014. The sequence goes on along the minus strand of NZ_JBHUSF010000182.1, from coordinate 3,890 downwards.
CGCTATACGGATTTCATCGACGACAAGATCTACGACATGATTCTCATCGGCAAGGCCTCGGCCAAGGCCAACCTGCGGGACGTGATCGAACCGTGGGACCTGCCGATCACCAAGGGGCTGCAGGAGAGCATCCACCGGTTCGAAAAACTGGACGAGGACATCGAACTCCAACCTCTGCTCGATCAACTGACGGCCCGCCCGCCCTTGGACGTGGCACTCTCCGATCAGACCGAGCAGCGGCTACCGCTGATCGCCGGAGGCCTGAGCGTGGCGCTGGCGCACACCTTCGTCACGGTCGAGCCGGACCGTAAGAACCCCGGGACCGCCGAATGGAACGTCGCCTTCGACATCTTCCACCTACTGCTCTGACCCCGGACCGGCGGCCGGGCGAACCAGTAGATCGCCGGGCCGCGACAGGAACTCGTCGAGTAGTAGCCACGCGGTCCATCACCGGTGCAGACTGATGCTGTTGAAGGTGGCCAACCAGATTCGAGTGGGCAACAGGTTGTCCGCCACCACCCAATCCTTCCGTCGCCGCCGAGCGCGAGCGCGACGGATCTCGTCAAGAGCAGCGGGGAATGGGTTTCCTCGGTGGACCTCGCGAATGCGCTCACGCTTGATCCTGCCGCCTCGGAGGCTGCCGTCGTCGCCGTACCGGACGACACATGGCAGGAACGCCCCCTCGCGTGGCTCCGGCTGGACGCCGACGTGACCGGCGAGGAGCTTTGGACGTTCCTGGCGACAACCCTCCCGCGATTCTGGCTGCCCGATCGCGGCGTGAGAGTCGATGAGATCCCCAAGACTGCTCGACAAAGCCGACATCAGGCGAGACCATCGGGAAAACACGGGTCGGCCCACCTCGGCAGACCCGGTGAGCACAGTCTCCGATGGTGGCGAGCACGGGGTTGCAGTCATCCCCACCAGGTCCGGGACAACGAGCGGACTGTAGCGAAACGGGACACACCCAAAGATGTGAGCCAGGTTACAGTGCGAGGAGGATCGCTCAGAAGATCCCCTGACCAGTATGTAAGGTTGCTATGAGTATCGACGAGGCAAGCCGCGAGCCATGGAACGAACGTGAACGATTCTGGACATCAGCGCCATTACGAGAGAGCCAGGAGTTGAGCACTCTCCGACCCGAGATCGAGGCGTCGTGGCGACGGTGTGAAGTTATCGGCGTCTCGTCCGGCAATGGCGACCTTCCCTACACGCCGGACGTGGATCGCGACAGCCGGTTGAGGAGAGCCGCCGATCCCGTGATCGACAACCTCGTCCTACACCTGCAGGACGCCCCCGCGACCATCCTGCTTGCCGACTCCGCCGCTCAGATCGTCGATCGCAGGGCAGGCGACGCAGGGTTGCGAGCGCGTTTGGACCGCGCCTACGTCGCACCCGGTTTCCGCTATGCCGAGGAGGACACCGGCACCAACGGGATCGGCACCGCGTTGGAGGAGCGACGACCGTTCCAAGTCAGTGGTGGTGAGCACTTCCGTGAGGCGCTGCAGAGCCTGGCGTGCGTCGGTGTCCCTATCATCCATCCGATCACCCGCACCGTGGAGGGGATCCTCGACATCACCTCCAACCTGTCGGACTCCAACGCACTGATGGGCGCCCTGGCGCAATCAGCCGTGCGTGAGATTCAGTCGCGCCTCTACGCCGAGTCCTCCGATCGCGAACAACTGCTTCTCCAGTCCTTCCTGCAGGCCTCTCGACGCGGCTCCTCTGCAGTGGTGTCCTTGAATCAGGACGTCATCATGACCACTCCGATGGCAGCGCAGATCATCGACACGTCCGACCAGGCGCTTCTGTGGGATTGGGCATGCCGAATGCTGGCCGGCCGCGACGAATACATCGGGGAAGTCAGGCTCGCCGACAACGTCACGGTTTCCGCGATTGCACGAAGAGTCGGAGACTCCCGAACGCCGGCGGGCATCATCATCGAGATGCGGCCACGTCCCCGCGATACGAAGAAGTCGCCCGCCCGTCAATTGGCGTCGGCCTCTCCCGTCGATAGACGCACGGAGACTGTCAAGATCCCCGGCCGCAGTTTGTCGACGAAACGACTGCAGACCGAACTCGAGCGGCTCGCCGCGACCGACGCGCCTGTGCTCGTCACCGGAGAACCCGGCGCCGGCAAGTTCTTTGCCGCGAGTGCCCTCCACCGGATGCAGGATGCCGACGGCCATTTCACCGTGTTCGACGCTGGCACCGCCTCCATCGACCCCGACGCGTGGATTGCCGGACTGGTCAATTGGAACAAGGTCGACGGAGCTCTCATCATCCGGCATCTCGATCTGTTGCCGGAACAACTGGTCTCCAACGTCTGCGCGGTCCTCAGCGAGGCGGTCGACCACCGCGCCCACATCGTTGCCACCGCCGGCGAAGGGGTCCGTCAAGGCCCCGCCGGACGACTGTGTGATCACTTCATGCGCCGCATCGAGATCGATCCACTGCGACTTCGGTCCGAAGATATCGCCGACATCAGTGTCGCCCTACTACGTAAGCACGCCCCGGACCGCAACGGCCTGCGCCTACAACCCAATGTGTTGCAACTGCTGGTCGCGCGGGACTGGCCGGGAAATGTCAGAGAGCTCGAATCGGTTCTGGCGTCCTCGCTCCTGCGGTCGATGGGCTCCGACATCGGCGTGCAGCATCTGCCGGACGGATACCGCGACGGTGATCTACGCCGCCGAAATGCCTCGACCTCACTCGAATTGGCGGAGCGTGACGCGTTGCTCAGGGCACTTGTCGAGACCGACGGCAACAAACTGCTGGCTGCGCAACGCCTGGGGGTAGCTCGCTCCACTCTCTACCGCAAAATGCGCGCCCTGGGAATCGACGGAAACCGGTTCCTTCCGCAGTAGTACCAGTCGATGACGGGACCGTGCCGACCGTGACAACGTCAATCACCGGCTCGCGCCCAGGCCTCGAGCATGCGCCTCGCAATCGAGACTGCGCCGGGCAACAACACGTGCGCATCCGACCGGCTCGTCCAATCCCCGGCAGCCAGAGCCTCCCGCACCTCCGCGCGGGTGCACCAGACAGCTTCGCCGATCTCGCCATCCCTGAAGACGAGCTCGTCTCGAGGGTCGGCCGTGGCATGAAATCCGAGCATGAGGGAGCGCGGGAAGGGCCAGGGCTGACTTCCGACGTAGACCACATCGGAGACAGTGAGACCGACCTCCTCGGCAACTTCCCGTGCCACACAGCTTTCCAGAGACTCGCCCGCCTCGACGAAGCCCGCCAGCGTCGAGAAGTTCCGCGCCGGCCAGTTCGCCTGACGCGCCAGCAATACCCGGTCTGCGCCGTCGTGTACCAAACAAATGATCGCGGGATCGGTACGCGGATATTCCTCCCGACCGCACGCCGTGCACACGCGCATCCAACCACCCGAGGTGACCGTTGTCGGCGCCCCATCGCGCGCGCAGAAATGGGCGTCGTCCTGCCACGCCAGCAACGCCAACGCTGTGACATACCGGTCGGCGTCAGCAGCATCGAGGAGCGCCCCGTGTGAGCGCAGGTCACCGATCTCGACCTCGGTTCCCGCAGAGGAATTGTCAGCGAGGAACTCGTCCCGCACGGCCCACTCGTGAACCGCGCCACAGATGCCGAGCAGCACGGCGTGCGCGGGAGGCTCGGAATAGAGATCGGCGGCCGGTTCCAGCATCAGTTGTCTGTCGACAAACCGGACCTGACCGCGACCGTTCACGCGAAGTATCCGGGCATCCGGCCACGCCTCCACCCACGCGGCCGCGTCGTCACGCACCGAGACGGGACGACTCAGGGCACCACACGACAGGGCCTGCTGCCCGGTATGTTCGACACTCACCACTGGATCACAACTTTCGGAAACGAGCGACACTGTCGACCGGACCGTCGTTCGCCGAACG
>NZ_JBHUSF010000181.1:0-17619 GCF_042673295.1 Rhodococcus sp. NPDC057014 | reverse complement strand
GTCGAGGGCGGCGTCGACGACCTCGACCGCCGCCGGCACGATCTCCGGTCCGATGCCGTCGCCCTCGAGCAGTCCCAGGCGCAGGTTGTGGGTGGCAGTCATAGGTGTTCCTTCCGAAGTACGTGTTCTGAGAGTCGCGGTGCCGATGGAGAGGCTCACAGCAATAATTGTTCTATCTCTCCGGCTAATACAATTCTGATTGTGGCACAGGTCTCACCGAAATGGGAAGAGTGTGGTGCCAGATCCTGCATTTTGGCCGGTAGGGATCGCGGGTCGTGAGGCCTCCGCGCTCGGAGTGCCGGAGCGACCGAGATTGTTCTATGAAAAGTTTTGATGCAATTTCTTGCCTGCACCCCTTGACTGGACGCACCCGGGCGACGCATGCTCTGTGTCACACATCACCTTGACCGTTACCCGCGTCACCCAGCCCAGGAGGCCTGATGGACAGCCCATCACCCCGAGCCACCCGCACCGGAAAGGGCAGAGACACGACCTCGCACCGAGTTACCCGGTCGTCACTGTTCGCCGTGTCGGTGGCCGTCGCTCTCACCGTAACCTCGACCGCGTGCGGTGGGCCGTCCGACAGCGAAATCGCCGCCATGACAGTCGAACTGCCGACGTCCTACCCTGCGGACTATCAGCAGATCGTCGACCAGTCGAAGTCCGAGGGCGGTGAGCTGACGATCTACTCCAACACCGATCAGGAGAACTGGGTGCCCATCTTCGAGGCATTCAAGGCCAGGTACCCCTGGGTGGGCTCGGTCAATGCGACCAACCTCGACAGCGACGAGGTGTTCCAGCGCACCCTGAGCGAGCAGGCCACCGGATCCGCGCAGGCCGACATCGTGGTCTCCAACGCCGCCGAGGCCTGGGGTGACTTCGCGGAACGCCCGGGCACCATGCTCGACTACACCTCGCCCGAACTCGCGGCACTGCCGGACTTCGCCCAGCCCATCCCCAACATTCACGTCCTGTCCGTCGATCCCATCACCGTCGCCTACAACACCGAGCTGGTACCCGAGGACGAACAGCCCACCGGCATCCACGACCTCGCCGAGGCCGTCGAGAACGACCCGGAAACGTTCGACGGCAAGATTGCGTTCCGAGATGTCAAGGGCGCCTTCGGCTACACCGTCACCTCGGCGTTCATGGAGCACTCGCCGACCGCATGGGACGACATGGCGACGATCCTGCCGCAGGCCCGCCCCGAGACGTCCACCGGATCGATGCTCGAGAAAGTCACCTCCGGGGAGTACGCCGTCGCGTTCTTCATGGGCGCCCCGGCGCTCACCGCGGAAGAGCGCACCGGCGGGCTGCTCGAGGCCGGCTTCATCGACGACGGACAGCCCATGCTGCGCCGCGGCATCGGAATCCCCAGCAGCGCACCGCACTCGGCCACCGCCAAACTCTTCCTCGACTACGTGCTCTCCGAGGAGGGCCAGAACAAGGTGGCCGAAGGCGGCCTCACCGCGTATCGGCCCGGCGTGCAGGAATCCCCCGAGTCCCACGTCCCCACCTACGACGACGTCCTCGACGAGGTCGGCGCCGAGAACGTCATCCAGATCCCGTACGTCAAAACCCCCGAAGACCAGTCCGACGAGTTCGTCGCCCGCTGGACATCCCTGCTCGGCTGACGAGGAGGTGAACGGAGCATCATGACCATGACCACATCCACCCGGTCCGCGACCGAAGTTCGGCCCGCGAAACCCGGTGAATTCGAGCCCCCACGCTACCGCCAGTTCCTCGGCGTCCGGCGCGACAACCTGATCCAGTACCTGACCCTGGGCGTTCTCGCCGTCCTCGTCCTCGCCCCGGTCGTCCCGATTCTCTACCAGTCGGTCGTCGACCGGCCACTGTACGAGGCCGGCGGAGTCTTCACCCTCGACAACTACATCAGCCTCTTCACCGACGCCGGCTTCGGCACCGTGGTGTGGAACACCGCGATGTTCGCGATCCTGACCACCGTCCTCGCCCAGCTGTTCGCCGTCCCGATGGCGATCCTCACCGTCCGCACCAAGCTGCCGTTCGGGCGGCTGATCGGCGGCGGCATGCAGTGGCCGTTCTTCATCTCGTCGCTGCTGCTCGGCTTCGGCTGGATCACCATGTACGGTCCCGCCGGATTCTTCAGCGTGCAGGTGCGGCAACTGCTGGGGTTCGTGCCCTGGAACCTGTACTCCATCACCGGCATGGCGCTCACCGAAGCAGTCGCTCTGGCACCGATCGCCTACATCTTCTGCGTCAACGTCCTGCGCCGCAGCGACGCCTCACTCGAAAGCGCCGCCCAGGTGTGTGGCGCCGGACCCCTGCGCATCCTCTTCAGTGTGGTCGTCCCGATGCTGCGGCCGCCGGTCGTCTACAGCTCGGTGCTGATCATGAGCATGTCCATCGAAACCCTCAGCGTCCCACTGCTCTACGGTGCACCCGTCGACATCCAGGTGTTCTCGACATTCCTGTACACCAACGGCCTACAGTCCATCGACCCCGACTACGGCATCCTCGGTGCCGCGTCGGCGCTGATCCTGCTGGTCACCATGGTGCTCGTCTGGTCGCAGGCCAAGCTCCTGAAGAACTCGCAGCGATTCGTGTCCGTCCGCGGCAAGGCCACCCGCCCGCGGCTGCTCGAACTTGGTCCGATGAAGTGGGTCGGCCTGTTCTTCATCGCCATCTACCTGATCTTCGGTGCGATCATTCCGATCTTCGGACTCATCTTCCGGTCCTTCACCCTCGTGCTCACCCCGCTGCGCTCACCGTTCTCGACCCTGACGTTCGACAACTACCAGCGGATCTTCGAATACGAGGCCTACCGGCAGTCGATCGTCAACAGCATCGTCATCGCCGTCGTCGGCGCCGTGGTGATCAGCTTCCTCGCCACCCTCGCCGTGCTGGTCTCGCGCCGATCCACCTTCCGGTTCAACAAGGTCGTCGAGTACCTGGCGCTCGCGCCGCAGGCCATGCCGGGTCTGATCATCGGTATCGGCTTCTTCTGGGCGGTCGCCTACGCACCCAGCTTCATCGGCGTACTGCTTTCGGGAACCTTGTGGATCCTCGTCATCGCGTTCGGCCTGCGCGCCCTGCCCTCCGCCTACGGCAACCTCGCCCCGGTGATCATGCAACTCGGCGCCGAACTCGACAACGCCGCCCGGGTCAGCGGAGCCGACTGGTTCCGCACGTTCACCCGCATCCTCGCCAAACTCATCGCGCCCGCCTTCGCCGGCGCCATGGTCCTGGTGTTCGTCACCATGATCAAGGAATATTCCCCCGCCATCTTCTTGTCGTCGGCCCGCACCAACGTCATCGGCACCACCGCCCTCGAACTCTGGACGCAGGGCAACACCGGATCCGTCGCCGCCCTGGCGACCGTCCAGATCGCACTGACCGCGGTGTTCGTGCTGATCGCCAACCGCCTCCTGAAGGGACACAAGGAAAATGCCTGAGGTCGTCGTCAAGAACCTGATCAAGGACTTTGCGGGAAACCGGGTCCTCAACGATGTCAGCTTCACCATCGCGGACGGGGAGTTCTTCACCCTCCTCGGCCCCAGCGGCTGCGGCAAGTCGACCACCCTGAACTGCGTCGCCGGCCTCGAACGCCCGGACGAGGGGTTCATCAGCGTCGCAGACATCGTCTTCCTGGACTCGAACGCCAACGTGTTCGTCGCCCCCGAGGGCCGCGACCTGGGGATGGTGTTCCAGTCCTACGCCCTCTGGCCGCACATGACGATCGGCGACAACCTCGCGTTGCCGCTGAAACTCCGCAAGGTCCCCAAGCCGCGCCGCGCCGAACTGATCGCCGACGCCCTCGACAAGGTCGGCCTCCTTCACCTGAAGGACCGGTATCCCCATCAGATGTCGGGTGGGCAGCAGCAGCGCGTCGCCCTCGCCCGGGCCCTGGTCTACGCGCCGAAGGTGCTGCTGCTCGACGAGCCGCTGTCCAACCTCGACGCGAAACTGCGCGAGCAGGCCCGCTCCTGGCTCAAGCGGCTGCAGTCCGAGGTCGGTATCACCACCATCTACGTCACCCACGACCAGGACGAGGCGCTCTCGCTCAGCGACCGGATCGCGGTCATGTCGAAGGGCAACATGCTCCAGGTCGGCACCCCCACCGAGATCTACGAAAAGCCCGCCGTCGCCGAGGTCGCCAACTTCATCGGACGCTGCAACTTCTTGGGCGGTGTCGTCACCGGTGTCCACGGCGACGAGGTGGTCCTGAACCTGACCTGCTCGGATCAGTCGCTGCTCGTCAACACCGCGTTCCAGGGCGTGACCGGGCAGTTCGATCCCGGGCAGAAGGTCACCGTCGCCATTCGCCCGGAACGCCTCGTCCTCGCGGATGCCGCCGCGAACGTGCCCCCGGGCAGTGCCCTGTCCGGAACGGTGCTCGAGACCGCCTACGTCGGATCCCGGTTCGAATACCAGGTGCAGGTCGGTGACGTCGTCGTGCAGGCGCAGCACCACCACGGCCGCTTCGCCGGAAAGGTCACGCTTGCCCTACCCGAGGACGGATGCCTGATCTACCCTGAGGCCGCACCGGTCTCCGATGAGGCCAGACAATTGATGACCGTGCACTGAGGACGAGAGGAAGAACGACGATGACGTCGGTGGGATTGCTGTCGACTCGGGTTTCACCGACGTCCCTGGCCATGCGGGTGATCGAGCTGATCCGCGAGGAGAAACTCGACGAGGGTGCGCACCTGTCCGAGCAATGGGTCGCGGACTCGTTGCGGGTCTCGCGCACCCCGGCCCGCAAAGCCCTCTCCCACCTGGCCGACATCGGACTGGTCGAACAACTCCCGCGCCGTGGGTTCCACCTGAAGATGTCGGCCGCCGATCTGGCCAAGGTCGCGTTCTCCACCGACAGCGGCGACGAGGAGCAACTGTACTTCCGGATCGTCGACGACCACCTCGGTGGACGGTTCACCGGCGAGTTCACCACCACCGACCTCGCCAGGCGCTACGGGCTGACCACCCGGCAGGCGAACCTCGTGCTCACCCGGATGGAATCGGAAGATCTGATCCGCCGCCGCCCGGGCCGCGGGTGGGAATTCTCCCGAACACTCACCACCACCGAAGCGCACGATCAGTCCTACCGATTCCGTCTCATCGTCGAACCCGCCGCCCTCCTCGAACCCGGTTACACGATCGACCCCGACGCATTCGCCCTGCACCGCAAACAACAGGAATCGATGCTGCACGGCAACATCGTGTTCCTCTCCCGCACCGAACTGTTCCGCTACGGGTCCGAATTCCACGAGATGATCGTCGACTGCGCCCACAACGCGTACTTGTCCGACGCCGTCCGTCGCGTCAACCGGTTGCGCCGGCTCATCGAGTACAACCACCAGGCCGACCGCGCCCGCCTGGTCACCCAGGCCACCGAACACCTGCACCTACTCGACCTCCTCGAAGCCGGCAACAACGAGGAAGCCGCCCAGTTTCTCCGCAACCATCTCGACGCCGTGCGCGAGAAGAAGACCGGCATCAAACGCTGACCGCCGACCGCGTCGGCCACGGTTCCCGACTCCGGGTATCCGGGCTGGTGCACGCGATTTTCCACACTTGTATTCTTACGTCAATTAGTACAGTATGTGAGTGGTAGGCCAGGCGTCTCCAGCGCCGGCTCTGTCAGTTCCGGTCGTAACTGACTCCAGCCCAATGTGAATGGGGAGTCGGTTCGCGATCGACTCGGCACGGGGGATTCTCATTTTGTATCAATCGGCAACAACAGACCAATTTCAGCACACAGCTCAGTGACGGGCAGGAATTCATGACCACGCTGCAGACTTCCGAGTCGAACGAGATTGCGATCGAGCAGGACCGCTACCGGTACCTTCCACTGGACTCGATCCTCACGCCGGACGAGATCGCCGCGGCGCCGTACGCGGTGCGGATCCTGATCGAGAACGTCGCCCGACGGGCGCCGGCATCCCTGGATACGGTCCTGGCACGTTTTCGCGGCGAGACCACCGAATGCGAGCTGCCGTTCCACCCGAACCGCGTCATGCTGCACGACACCACGTGCCTGCCCGCTCTCGCCGACTTCGCCGCGATGCGCGACAGCGTTGCCGAACTCGGCGGCGATCCCGGAGCGCTGCAGCCGTCGATCCCGGTCGACCTCACCGTCGACCACTCGGTGATCGCGGAGGAGTACGGAAGCCCCGACGCTCTCGCGGCCAACCTGAACATCGACTTCCGCCGCAACAGCGAGCGGTACCGGTTCATCAAGTGGGCGGAACGGAGCGTGTCGAACTTCGGCGTCATCCCGCCCGGAACCGGCATCATCCACCAGGTCAACATGGAATCACTCGCCACCGCCGTCTGGGTGGACCGATCCACCGAACCGCCCACGCTGCATCCCGACGTCCTGGTCGCCACCGACAGCCACACCCCGATGATCAACTCCATCGGCATCGTCGGCTGGGGCGTCGGCGGACTGCAGGGACAGGCGGCGATGCTCGGGGAGCCGGTCACCATCCAGTACCCGACCGTCGTCGGGGTGAAGCTGACCGGCCGGTTGCGGAGCGGCGTCACGGGCACCGACCTCGCCCTGACCCTCACCGAACTGCTCCGCGCGCACGGCGTCATCGACAAGTTCGTCGAATTCCACGGCGACGGTGCACTCGACCTCGGCTGGGCCGATCGCGCCGCCGTGTCGAACATGGCACCCGAATACGGGGCGACGTGCGCGCTGTTCCCCACCGACGAGCAGACCCTGCGGTTCCTCGAACTCAGTGGCCGCAGCCCCGAGCACTGCCGGATCGTCCGCACGTACCTCGACGCCCAGCGGATGATGTGCCACCCGGACAGTCCGGCGCCCACGTACGACGAGAACCTCGAACTCGACCTCGCAGACGTCGAACCCAGCCTCGCCGGCCCCCGCATGCCGCACGAACGCGTCGCACTGGGCAACGTGCCCGCTTCGTTCCTCGCCGCCGCACCGGCCCCGTCCACCGACGGCGGCGTCGACCCCGTCTTCGGGCAGAAGGTCCCGCACGGTCCCATCGCCATCGCGGCCATCACCAGCTGCACGAACACCGCCAACCCCACCCTGATGGTCCAGGCCGGACTGCTCGCGCAGCGCGCCGCCGCCGCGGGGCTGACCAGTAAGCCGTGGGTCAAGACGTCGCTGTCTCCGGGATCCAAGGTGGTCACCGAATACCTCGCCGAGGCAGGCCTTCTCGCGTCGTTCGAACAGCTCGGCTTCTACACCGTCGGGTTCGGCTGCATGACGTGCATCGGCAACTCCGGCCCCCTGCACCCCCGGATGGAAGAACTCGTCGACGACGGCGTCGTGCCGACGGCGGTGCTGTCGGGGAACCGGAACTTCCCCGGCCGCGTGAACCCACGGCTCGGCCTCGGCTACCTGGCGTCGCCGCCGCTCGTCGTCGCGTATGCCCTGGCAGGCAACATCCTCCACGACTTCGACACCGACCCCCTCGGCCACCGCGCGAACGGGACCGCGGTGTACCTGCGAGATCTGTGGCCCTCCGACACCGAGGTCGCCGACATCGTTGCCGCCTCCGTGCGGCCCGACATGTTCCGGAAGAACACGGCCGCCATCCGGACCGGCACCCCCGAGTGGCGGGAACTCCACGGTCAGGGCGAGATTCGCTTCGACTGGGACGACCGATCCACCTACATTCGACGGCCCACCTACCTCACCGGTCTGGACGCCGAACCGTCACCGACCGTGACGATCACGGGTGCGCGGGCGCTGCTCGTGCTCGGCGACAACGTCACCACCGACCACATCTCCCCGGCCGGGGCGATCCAACCGGACAGTGCGGCAGCGGAATACCTGCGCGGATTCGGTGTACGGCCCCGCGACTTCAACCAGTACTCGACGCGGCGCAGCAACCACGAAGTGATGATCCGCGGCGCCTTCACCAATCCGGCCGTCCGCAACCGCCTTCTCCCACCCGACGAGGGCGGCCCCGGCGGACGGGCGTACACCGCCGACCGCAGCCGGGTCGTCCCCGTATTCGATGCCGCCCCGTCCTACCGGGAGGCGGGCATCCCGCTCGTCATCCTCGCCGGCAAGAACTACGGTGCCGGATCCAGCCGCGACTGGGCCGCGAAGTCCCAAGCGCTGCTCGGAGTTCGAGCGGTCGTCGCGGAAAGCTTCGAACGCATCCACCGCAGCAACCTGATCGGCATGGGCATCCTCCCCGTCCAATTCGGCGACGGCGACACCGTCACCGACCACCCACTCGACGGCACCGAAACGCTGAGCTTCGACGGACTCGACCGACTCGAGGTCGGAATGAACCGGCTCACCCTCCGTATCACGCACGCCGACGGCACCGAGAAGTCCGTTCCGGTGCGACTGCGGCTGGATACCCGGAACGAAATCGCCTATCTGCGGCACAACGGGACACTGCCCTACGTGGTGCGCAAGGCGCTGGCCCATTCCGGAGCGGGTCGCCGTTCCTGACCGCACGGCCGGCAGGCCTTGTGACGGCATGGGGCCGCCCGCAGGCGGGGAAGAGGGGGGGCTCCCCGGCCGCGGACGGCTGTGGCCCTCCAGCCGAGGGGTGACCGGTCAGGGGGCCTCGCTGGTCCGTGGGGCCGCCGGGCCCGCGGAACAGCGTAGGTGCCGGGTACCCGATCTGTGCGGGACTATTCACCGCGCGAGCAACGATTCGTCCGGGCCGATCCTCGAAAACGACTGGGCGAGTGTCCAGTTGTAGCAGAAACCCGGAGGCCGGCCCGATCGAACCGACCGGCCGGTTATTGCATCGCGTCCCCGTCCACAGTCGGGTCGAACGCAAGTCGGCCATCGGAGGGGACGGTCGGCGATATCCTGGGATACATCGTCGAGAGGTGGGCAGTGTGGCATGCGTCGACCGTGTTTCGAATGGGACGAATCGATGTAGTCGATGACTGATGTCGATCCGTTCGCCACCCAACGCGACGTGTCCGGTTCGGTCACGGCGGAGTTGGCGGCGGCCGGATTCGAGGACGCTGAGGAGATCGGCCGCGGCGGATTCGGGGTGGTGTACCGCTGTACCCAGATCGCGCTCGACCGCACCGTGGCGGTGAAGGTCCTCACCGCCGACCTCGACGAGGAGAATCGGGCCCGATTCCTGCGGGAGCAGCGTGCAGCGGGCCGGCTGACCGGCCACCCCAATATCGTCAACGTTCTGCACGCCGGCGTCACCGAGAACGGCAGGCCCTACATCGTGATGCCGTACCAGGCGCAGGGCTCGCTCGACGAACGGATCCGCCGCCACGGACCGCTTCCTCTGGACGAGGCATTGCGTCTCGGGGTGAAGATGGCAGGCGCCCTGGAGACCGCCCACCGGCTCGGGATCCTCCATCGCGACGTCAAACCGGCGAACATCCTGATCACCGATTACGGCGAGCCCGCACTCACCGACTTCGGCATCGCCCACATCGCGGGCGGGTTCGAGACCAGCGCCGGCATCGTGACGGGATCTCCGGCGTTCACCGCCCCCGAGGTCGTGGCGGGCGACGCTCCCAGTCCTGCCGCCGACGTGTACGGGCTCGGCGCCGCCTTGTTCGCGGCGATCACCGGCCACGCGGCGTTCGAACGCCGCAGCGGTGAACAGCTCGTGGCGCAGTTCCTGCGGATCGCGTCCGAGCCGGTCCCGAACCCGCGTGAGCACGGCGTGTCCGAGGACGTCAGCGCGGTCATCGAACGCGCCATGTCGTCCGAACCGGGGGCCCGCCCGTCCGCCGTGGAACTGGGCCGGGAACTCCGCGACGCGCAACTGCGTCACGGCTTCCCGGTCGACGAGATGGCGATGTATGCGGGAACCGTTGCGGCGCAGAGCAGTGCGTCACGCGCGGGCGCCGGTTCCGGGGGAGATGGTGCGTGGAGCCGGCCTGCCGGAACGTCGGCGGACTCGGGCCGGACGGGTGGACTTCCGCTGGAGCTGACCAGCTTCGTCGACCGCCGCACGGAACTGGCGGAGGCGACGAACTTGCTGTCGACGTCGCGGCTGGTGACGTTGACCGGGATCGGCGGGGTGGGGAAGACCCGGCTCGCCATCCGTGCTGCCACCAAGGCGCAACGGAACTTCGCGGACGGCGTGACATTGGTGGAACTGGGTGAACTGCTGGATGATTCGCTGTTGGCCGGGGTGGTGGTCGCTGCCCTGGGGTTGCGGGGTCAGTCGACGCGGCACCCCCACGAGATGCTCGTCGAGTTCCTCGCCCCGCGCGATCTGCTGCTCGTGCTGGACAACTGCGAGCAGGTGGTGGCCGCGGCCGCGAAGCTCGCCGAGATCCTGCTGCGCGCATGCCCGCAACTGCGGATCCTCGCGACGAGTCGCGAACCGCTCGGGATCGGCGGGGAAACGGCGCTGCTGATCCCTCCACTGCCCGTCCCGGACCCCGACCATCTCCCGAAAGGGCTGCCCCGCAACGACGCGGTCACCCTGTTCGTCGAACGCGGTGTCGCCGCCGTCCCCGGGTTCGAGCTCACCGAGGACAACAAGGTCACCATCGCCCGCATCTGTCAGCGGCTGGACGGGTTGCCGTTGCCGATCGAATTGGCGGCGGCGCGCCTGCGTGCGATGACACCCGACCAGATTCTGCAGCGCCTGACCGATCGGTACCTGCTGCTGACCCGCGGCAGCCGGGACGCGCCGTCGCGACAGCAGACGCTGCGGATGTGCATCGACTGGAGCTACGACCTGTGCACGCCTGTGGAACAACGGATGTGGGCGCAGCTGTCCGTGTTCGCGGGCACGTTCGAACTCGAGGCGGCGGAACAGGTCTGCGACGACGACGACGTGGACGACCTCCTCGACACGGTGACGTTCCTCGTCGACAAGTCGATCCTGACGAGAGAGGAGTCGGGCGCCGCGGTGCGGTTCCGGATGCTCGAGACCGTGCGGGCCTACGGGCGGGAGAAGGCGCAGGAGAGTGGGGTGTACACCGAACTGCGTCGTCGGCACCGGGACTGGTGTGAGCGCCTCGCGGTCGAAGCGGAATCCGAATGGATCAGTTCCCGGCAACTTCCGTTGATCGCCAAACTGTCACGGGAACTGCCGAATATCCGTGAAGCGCTGGACTTCTGCCTGGCCGACCGCCCGGACACCGGAGTTCGGATCGCGGCCGCGTTGTACCCGTACTGGCTGGCTCGGGGGCTGTTCGTCGAGGGGCGCCGGTGGCTCGGTCGTTTCCTCGCCCGGCAGCCGTCCGAGCCCACGATCGATCGCGCCAAGGCCCTGTACGGCGCCGCCGTGCTGGCCGGAGTGCAGGGTGACATTTCGGTGTCGGACACGTTTGCGGAGGAAGCGCAGGCGCTCGCCGCCCGGACGCCCGACCCGGAGGTGCGTGCGCACCTCGACCACGCAATCGGATACGCAGCCTTGTTCGCTGGCCGCCTTCCCGAGGGGCGCGCACATCTCGAGAGGGCCGTCCACGTGTTCACGGCACGCAACGACGTCTTCGAGGTGGCGGCGGTCGTGGGTCTCGGCATGATGTACGACCTGTTGAACGACACGGAACGCGCCGTCGAATGCCACGAGCGCATCCTCGCGATCACCGAGGCACAGGGCGAATCGGTGTACCGGTCGTATTCGCTGTGGGCGCTGGCCGTCGCCGTGTGGCAGAAGGGGGAGAGAGCCCGGGCGGTGCGGCTCCTCGGCCACGCGCTCCAGGTGGACCGCCGGGTGAACGACCGGCTCAATTCCAGTGTGTGCCTGCAGGCACTCGCGTGGATCGCCGCCGAGGAACAGAGCATGGAGCGGGCCGTCGTGTTGATGGGAGCCGCCGAGGCGCTCGCCCGGTCGGTGGGCAGTTCGGCGGTGCTGGTGCCCGGATTGAGCGTGTACCAGGACGAGTGCGAACGTCTGACCCGGGGCGCGATGACCGAGCCGGCGTTCGCCGCCGCCCACCGAAAGGGAGAGGCGCTCGGGTTCGACGCAGCCGTCGCCTACGCACTGGGCGAGCAGGTCTTACCCTCGTCGACCTCCGCCGGTCCGTCTCCGAAACCGACGAAGCGGGAGCGTGAAGTTGCCGCCCTCATCGCCGAGGGACTCACCAACAAGGAGATCGCCGCCCGGCTCGTCATTTCGCCCCGCACCGCGCAGGGGCACGTGGAGCACCTCCTGACGAAACTCGGGTTCAACTCACGCGCGCAGATCGCGGCGTGGGTCGTGGAATCGCAGGGTGAGGGTTCCTGAGCTGCCGTTGCCGGAGGCTTGTCGGAGTGTTCGGCGGCGAAATGCTATGCGGTGAGCGTGATGTCCACGGTGTGGATGCCGCTGGTCGTGGGCTTCACCGATGCCGTGCCGTTGCCGACCGGCGACAGGGCCCGCACGGTCCAGTCGCCCGGTGCGACGAAGAAGCGGAAGTCCCCGCTGCCGGAGGCGACGATCTCGGCGGTGAACGTGCCGGCGCCGTCGAGGAGCCGGACGAAGGCGCCACCCACAGGTTCTCCGTCGCCCGTGACGACCTTGCCGGTGATGGCCGTGTCCTTACCGAGGTCGACGCCGGCGGGGATGGTGTGGGTTTGCGTTGGTGCTGTGCTCATGTGCTTGTTCCCGCGGTCCGTTACTTGCCCAGCTCGATCGGCACGCCGACGAGCGAGCCGTATTCGGTCCAGCTGCCGTCGTAGTTCTTGACATTCTTGTGGCCGAGCAACTCCTTGAGGACGAACCAGGTGTGGCTGGAGCGCTCGCCGATCCGGCAGTAGGCGATGGTGTCCCGGGAGCCGTCGAGACCGGCTTCGCCGTAGATCGCGGTGAGTTCCTCGTCGGACTTGAACGTGCCGTCCTCGTTCGCTGCCTTGCTCCACGGCACGTTGAGTGCGCCCGGGATGTGGCCGGGACGCTGACTCTGCTCCTGCGGCAGGTGCGCCGGCGCGAGGATCTTGCCCGTGAACTCGTCGGGCGATCGGACGTCGACGAGGTTCAGCACCCCGATCGCGTCGACGGCCTCGTCGCGGAACGCGCGGATCGACAGGTCCGGCTCGGACGCCCGGTAGGTGGTGGACGGGCGGCTGACGGTGTCCGTGGAGAGGGGGCGTTGCTCGAGTTCCCACTTCTTGCGGCCGCCGTCGAGCAGCTTGACGTTGTCGTGGCCGTAGAGCTTGAAGTACCAGTAGGCGTAGGCCGCGAACCAGTTGTTGTTGCCTCCGTAGAGGACGACCTCGTCGTCGTTGGCGACGCCGCGTGCCGACAGCAGATCGGAGAACTGCTCGCGGTCGAGGAAGTCACGGCGGACCTTGTCCTGCAAGTCCTTCTTCCAGTCGAGCTTGACGGCGCCCTCGATGTGGCCGCCGTCGTAGGCGGACGTGTCTTCGTCGACTTCGACGAACACGATGTTGGGCGTGTGCAGATTCTGCTGAGCCCAGTCGGTGGAGACCAGGACGTCGGAGCGAGCCATGTTCTTTCCTTCACTGAGAACTTGCCGGGGTTTTCCGTTGAGGGTCGGGTGGTCGGCGGAGGCGGACGGTCGGAATCGGGCGACCAACGGATAGATCTGGCAGCCGAGGCAGATGCCGAAGGCCGCGTTGAGGAACGCCGCGAACAGTGCGAAGCCGGTGAAGACGGCACCGACGACGGGTGCGCTAAACGCGAATCCGACCAGGCCTGCCGCCGCGAAGATGAAGCCGACCAGTTGGGCGAAGCGCAGCGGTGCGGTGGGTTCCCGCTCGCTCGGCGGGCTGATGTGTGGGGCGACCAGCTTTCCGAAGATCCGGCCGTAGGGGCTGCGCCGCGGTCCGACGACGGCGGCGACGCCGAACACGACGGTCTGAACCGCCAGGATCGCACCGGCAACGACGGCCGAAAAGGATGCTGCGATCAGGACGGCGACGAGCACCGCCGTAGTGATCCAGGCGGCAAACCGGGGACCGCGGACGTCGACCTGGTCGAGGGCCGCGGTCGGGGTGGTGGTGGGTGTTGTTGCTGGTGTGGTGGACATTGACTGTGCTCCACAGAATGTGTCGGATGGCCGAGGGAATGCGATGGAACGCGATCGAGTCGATCACCGAAAAGGCAGCGAAGTCGGCGCGTGGCCGCAGGGCGAATCGAAGAATGACGCAGAAACGCGGTCAGCGACGCCAAAGGCAACAGCAACCACCGACGCGGCACAGGTCGACTGTGCGGCGACGGGTGAGCAGCAGCTCGCGGCAGGTCTGCACCCGCCAAATTCTACGCGTCACACCCAGCACCGGTGATGGACAAGTCGAGTCTCCGGCACAGGGGTGCGATCCCGCGTCTTATGGGATCAGGATGAACTTCCCCGCGGGGTGAGATTTCGCGAGCTCGGTGTGGGCCCGCGCGGCATCGATCAGAGGAAACGTCTTCGCGATCGTGACAGTCAGGTGTCCGGCGCCGGCTTGCTCGACCAGTGATGCGCGAGCCTTCAGCCGGGCCTCGGCGCTGGCCGGGTTGCCGCCGCCGACCGACGCGAAGCCGTCGTCCTGCGCCCGACCGAACGCGGCGATGGTCACGATCCGGGTCTTGTCCTTGACCAGAGCGAGCGACACGTCGACGGCCTCGTCGGTTCCGGGAGTGTCGAGGGCTGCGTCGATGCCTTGGGGTGCGACCTCCCGCACCCGCTGCTCGAGGCCGTCTCCGTAGACGACGGGAGTTGCTCCTAGTGGTCTGTCTGCGATTTGATCTTGTGGAGGGCGGTGCGGCCGCGTTGGACTTTGGCGATGATGTCTTCCGCGGTCGCTTTCCACACGAAGGGTTTGGGTTCCTCGTTCCAGTGTTGTGCCCACGTGGTGATTGCGTCGGCAAGGTCGGTGACGCTGGTGAAGACGCCGCGGCGCAGCCGCTTTTCGGTCAGTTCTTTGAACCAGCGTTCGATCAGGTTCAGCCAGGAACTCGACGTTGGGGTGTAGTGCAGGTGCCACCGGCGACGGTTCTTGTGCGCCAACCACGCTTTGATTTCCGGGGTCGAGTGCGCGGACAGGTTGTCGAGCACGACGTGAACGTCGAGCGAGCGCGGGACGCTGGCGTCGATCTGCTTGAAGAACCGCAGCACGTCGGCGCCGGTGTGGCCCTTGCGCAGGTCCGTGAGGACCTCCCCGGTGCCGACGTTCATCGCCGCAAACAGATCTATGGTGCCGTTGCGCTTGTAGTCGTGCGTCATCGTCCCGGCGCGTCCTGGCTTCATCGGCAGCGACGGCTGGGTGCGGTCCAACGCCTGGCATTGGGTCTTCTCGTCGAACGAGAACACCACCGCCCGCGCGGGCGGGTTCAGGTACAACCCAACGACATCGACGAGTTTCTCCTCGAAACGTGGATCGTTGCTGATCTTGAACGTCGCGACCCGCCAGGGCTTGAGATTGTGATCAGCCCAGATCTTGGCAACAGAGTCCTTACCGATCCCGACGCGGGCGGCCATCGTCCGGGTGCTCCAGTGTGTCGAGCCGTCCGCCGGGCGCTCCTGATGGGTCAATCGCAGCACCTCTTCGACTGTGCCCGCCGGCAAACTCGGTTTGCGGCCGCGCCCCTTCGCGACCGTCCCGACCCCGGAAGTTCCCTCTTCAGCGAAGCGAGATCGCCAGCGCCGCACCGCTTCCGGAGTCACCTGGCAACGTCTGGCTATCTCGGCATTGGCCACTCCGTCGCCTGCCCACAGCAAGGCCCGCGCCTGGACCACCTTCCGGTGCGGCAGTGTCGTCGAGGCCGCCATCCGCCTCAACTCCGCCCGCTGCTCGTCACTGACCGACAACGCCGCTGCAACCATGCATCGACTATACAAAACGCTCCACTAATTCACAGACGGACCACTAGCGCTCACAACCAGTGCGGCGGCTCGGGGATGTCCGGGCCGAGCCCGACCGCGCCACGGCCGGCGGCCCACCGCACCACTGCGGCGAGGGGCCCGGACACCTTGTCGGTGGCTGGCGAATCCGGCTGCACCGCAACCGGTTCACAGCCGTCGACCGTGAGCACGAGGCCCGCGCCGAGGTCCTTGCGACGCCACATGCCGACGATGTCGGTGAGCAGCGACTCCAGCACGACGTCGGGGAAGTCGCCGAACCGGCCACCGTTCCCCAGGTCCACGGCATGGATCCACACCTCCCGGGTACGCATCCACGCCGTCTCCGACACCGGCACGGTACGGCCCTGCGCGGTGCGCACCTGCGCCTCCCACGCCGCGGCCGGCAGGTTCCGCCACTTCTCGTCGAGCCGGGCGACGGTGTGGTCGAACAGGTTCCGCAACGCCGCCGCGGACAGGGTGGCGCCCTCGGCGATCTCCCGCCCCCGCTGCTCGGCCGAGGCATACATCGGGGTCTCGATCCCGGTGGCCGCCCAGTCCAGCAGCCGGCACAACGCGGCCGCGTTGTAGCCGACGTGCGCCACCAGGTGCGCGCGCGACCACCCGGACAGCGCCGTCGGCTCGTGCAGTTGCTCGTCGGTCAGCTCGGCGAGACGCTGCGCGAAATACGCCGTGCCGCGGCGGGCGATCAGCAACCGCTGGTTCAGGGCGAGATCGTGGAAACTCACGGCCCCTACTTGACGATCGTCTTGTTACGCACCGAACCGAGCCCGTCGATGGTGACCTCGACCGTCTGCCCGTCCTGGATGTAGAGACCGGGCTTGCGGGCGTGCCCGACCCCGCCCGGGGTGCCGGTGATCACAACGTCACCGGGCTGCAGCGTCACGATGTGGGAGATGTACTCCACCAGCTTCGCCGGGGTGAACACCAGATCGTCGGTGGTGGTGGTCTGCACCACCTGCCCGTCGAGCGTCGTGACGAGGGCGCCGCCGAACGTGTAGGAGTCGGTGGTCGTCAGGAACGGCCCGAAACCGCTGGTCTTCTCGAACGTCTTGCCCTGATCCCACTGCAGCGTCCGGTACTGGTAGTCGCGCATCGTGTAATCGTTCATCACCGAGTACCCGGCGATGTAGGACTCCGCCTCGACCTCGGATACCTGGTACGCCTGCCTGCCGACGACGAACGCCAATTCCCCCTCCCAGTCCAGCTGGGCGGCGGCGTAGGCGGGGACGATCACGTCGTCGTACGGCCCGGTCAGCGCCTCCCGGAACTTCGCGAACAGGGTCGGGAACTCGGGCAGCTCCCGGCCCATCTCCTTGATGTGGTTGGCGTAGTTCAACCCGACACAGATGATCTTCCCCGGATTCGGCACCACCGGCGCGTAATCCGCGCCGTCGAGGCTCACGGTGTCACCGGACGCGTTCTCCGCGATCGACTTCCAGTCCGGGTCGGTCAACAGCACGGACAGATCCGGGTAGCCGTCGATGACGGTGGCGGTGGTGTCGGAATCGACACGGACCGCGACGGTGCCGCCGGCGCGGCGCAGGGTGGCAAGCTTCATGAGATTTCAGGCTCCTTCGGAAATGTACGTGCGATGAAAGTGCAGGCGCTCGACGATCGGGGCATCGGAGAACGCGAACAGGTCGAACTCGGAGTCGGCCTCGATCGACCACTCCGTCCAGGACGGGACCACGACCATGTCGCCCGTGCCGACGGTGCGCGCCTGCCCGCCGAGGACGAACCGGCCCGACCCCTCGAACACCTGGTAGACCGTCGAGCCGACGTCCCGGCGCGGCCTGGTGCGGGCACCGGCCCGCAACCGGTGGAACTCGGCGCGGATCGTGGGCATCACGTCCCCACCGGTGGTCGGATTGGTGTAGCGGACCGCGGCATGACCGGGTTCGGTGG
>NZ_JBHUSF010000180.1:0-17627 GCF_042673295.1 Rhodococcus sp. NPDC057014 | reverse complement strand
CGGTTGATCCGAACGAGCGTCCCGTTGGTGCAGAAGGGGATCAGCCGCCGCAGGCCTCGATGACCAACTCCTTGACGCGGGCCGGATCGGCCTGACCGCGAGTGGCCTTCATCACGTCGCCGACGATCTTGCCCGCAGCCGCGACCTTGCCACCGCGAATCTTCTCGGCGATGTCGGGGTTCGCGGCCAGGGCCTCGTCGACGGCGGCCTTCAGCTTCGTGTCGTCGCGTTCGACGACGAGCTCGGGATGATCCGCGACGACCTGTTCGGGGTCGCCCTCACCGGCGAGAACGTGGTCGACCACCTGGCGGGCCACCTTGTTGTTCAGCTTCCCGCTGTCGATCAGCGCGACCACCTGCGCGACCTGAGCCGGCGTGATCGGCAGCTCACCGAGTTCCACCCCGCGGGTGTTCGCCTGCTGCGCCAGGTACGACACCCACCAGGACCGCGCGGCCTCCGGCGACGCACCGGCCTCCACGGTCGCAATGACGAGGTCGAGGGCGTTCGCGTTGACCAGGTCACGCATGACCTCGTCGGAGACACCCCAGTCGGCCTGGATCCGGGCGCGGCGGACCCACGGCAGCTCGGGCAGGGTGCCCCGCAGTTCCTCGACCCACTCGGCGCTGGGCGCGACCGGCTCCAGGTCGGGCTCCGGGAAGTATCGGTAGTCCTCGGCGGTTTCCTTGCGGCGGCCCGGCGACGTGGTGCCGTCCGATTCCTGGAAGTGCCGGGTCTCCTGGATCACCTCGCCGCCGGCCTCGAGCACCGCGGCCTGGCGGCGCATCTCGTACCGGACCGCGACCTCGACGCTCTTGAGGGAGTTGACGTTCTTCGTCTCGGTGCGGGTGCCGAGTTCGGTCGCCCCGATCGGCATCAGCGACGCGTTGGCGTCGCACCGCATCGAACCCTGGTCCATGCGGACGTCCGACACGTTCAGCGACTTCAGCAGGTCGCGGAGCGCGGTGACGTACGCGCGGGCCACCTCGGGGGCGCGGGCACCGGCGCCGCTGATCGTCTTCGTGACGATCTCGACCAGTGGGACCCCGGCGCGGTTGTAGTCGAGCAACGAGTGGCTGGCACCGTGGATGCGACCGGTCGCACCGCCGACGTGCAGCGACTTTCCGGTGTCCTCCTCCATGTGCGCGCGCTCGATCTCGACGCGCCACGTGGTGCCGTCGTCGAGGACGACGTCGAGGTAGCCGTCGGTGGCGATCGGCTCGTCGTACTGGGAGATCTGGTAGTTCTTCGGCTGGTCCGGGTAGAAGTAGTTCTTCCGCGCGAACCGGCCCCACGGTGTGATGGAACAGTTCAGTGCGAGCCCGATCCGGATCGCGGATTCCACCGCCGCCTCGTTGACGACGGGCAGCGACCCGGGCAGACCGAGGCACACCGGGCAGACCTGCGTGTTCGGCTCGGCGCCGAACTCGGTGGGGCACGGGCAGAACATCTTCGTGTCGGTGCCGAGCTCGACGTGCACCTCCATGCCGAGAACAGGCTCGTACTTCGCGAGCACGTCGTCGTAGTCGAGGAGGTCCGGAGTATCGACAGCAGTCATGCCACAGAGTTTATGCGTCCGGCGGTTCGCCGGAAAACGCGGTCAGCCGAAAAATGCGGCCGCCTCGTCGTACCGCTCCCGCGGCACCGTCTTGAGGCGCCGGGTGGCCTCCTCGAGGGGCACGAGGTCGATCGACGTGCCGTGCAGCGCGACCATGTTGCCGAAGTCGCCGCGGTGGACGGCGTCGGTGGCGTGCACCCCGAAGCGGGTGGCGAGCACCCGGTCGTACGGCGTCGGGGTGCCGCCCCGCTGCACGTGCCCGAGCACCGTCGTCCGCACCTCCTTGCCGATGCGGCGGACGATCTCGTCGCCGAGCTGCTGTGCGACACCGGTGAACCGTTTGTGACCGAACTCGTCGATGCCGCCCTCACGCAGACTCATCGACTCCGGAGTCGGAGTGGCGCCTTCCGCGACGACGCAGATGAAATGCGAATCACCGCGCTGGAAACGCTTCTTCACGAGGGAGCAGACTTCGCCGACGTCGAACGGGACCTCGGGAACGAGAGTGAGATGCGCGCCCGTCGCGAGCCCGGAGTGCAACGCGATCCAGCCCGCATGCCTGCCCATCACCTCGACGAGCATCACCCGCTGGTGGGACTCGGCGGTGGTGTGCAGGCGGTCGATCGCATCGGTCGCGATGGACAGCGCAGTGTCGAAACCGAACGTCACGTCGGTGCAGTCGATGTCGTTGTCGATCGTCTTCGGAACCCCGATCACGGGCACCCCGCTCTCGGCGAGCCAGCTGGCGGCCGTGAGCGTGCCCTCCCCACCGATCGGGATGAGCGCGTCGATCCCGTTGTCGTCGAGCGTCTGCCGGATCTGGTCGAGTCCGGCCTTCAACTTGTCGGGGTTGACCCGCGCGGTGCCGAGGATGGTGCCGCCCCGGGTGAGGATCCGGTCGATCCGGTCGTCGTTGGACAGCACGACCTTGCGATCTTCGAGCAGGCCACGCCAGCCGTCACGAAATCCCACCACCGAGCTGCCGTATCGGCCTGCGGCGGTCCGCACCACCGCCCTGATCACCGCATTCAGTCCGGGGCAGTCGCCGCCTCCGGTGAGCATTCCGATCCGCATCCAAGCACCCCTCGTCGTCTCGTGTGGTGACGGTGGTTCTCCTACACATCTTGCCGCTCGAACCGTGTTCGAGCACCTCGGATCGGTGTGTTCACTCAGCCGGGTGTGACGAGACCGCTCTCGTAGGCCAGGACGACTGCCTGTGCGCGGTCGCGCAGATCCAACTTCGACAACACCTTCCCGACGTGTGTCTTGACGGTCTGCTCGGCGACGAACAGGCGTTCCGCGATCTCGGTGTTGGACATACCCCGGGCGATGAGTTCGAGCACCTCGCGCTCGCGGGGCGTCAGCGCCGAGAGCGCGGCCGGTTTACGGCGGGCGGTGCTGCGGCGGCTGGTGACGTCGGCGATGAGACGCCGGGTGACGGTCGGCGCGAGGAGCGCCTCGCCGTCGGCGACCACCCGCACCGCGCGGATGAGTTCCTCCGCGGGCGCGTCCTTGAGCATGAAGCCGCTGGCCCCGATGCTCAGCGCCTCGTACACGTAGTCGTCCACGTCGAACGTCGTGAGCATGAGTACCCGCACCGGCGGATCGAATCCCGCAGACAGGATGACGCGGGCGGCGTCCAGTCCGTTCATCTCCGGCATGCGCACGTCCATCAGCACCACATCGGGTCGCAGGCGCTTGACCTCGCTCACCGCTACCGCCCCGTCCGGGGCGTCACCGATGACGCTGATGTCGGGCTGGGACGCGAGCAGGGCTCCGAAACCCTGCCGGACCATAGCCTGGTCGTCGGCGATGAATACGGTGATGGCCACGCCGCCAGCCTAGGCGGAGGCGACCGGGAACTCGGCGTGGACCTCGAATCCGCCGTTGTCGTGGAGGTGGGTGGTGAGTACGCCGCCGACCGCCTGCGCCCGCTCGCGCATCCCGATGATGCCGTTGCCACCCGTCGACTCGTGCCTGGTCAGGGTCGAGACGAGGCTCCGCCGCGGCGGGCCGTTGACGATCGACACGGACGCGATCGGCGTCTCGTACGCGATCGTCACCTCGACCGCGGCGCCCGCCGCGTGGCGGGCGGTGTTGGCGAGGGATTCCTGCAGGATGCGGTACATCACCAACCCGACCGATTCCGACACGAGCCGCGGGTCGCCGTCGGTGTGCCAGGAGACGGGGATTCCTGCCCTGCGGCTGCCCTCGAGCAGCTCACTGATCTGCTGGACCCCGGGCTGGGGCGCGTGCTCGGCCACCTGGCCGTCGCTGCGGAGCACACCCAGGAGTCCGCGCACCTCATTCAGTGCGGCGCGGCCTGCGGCTCCGATCGATTCGAATTCGGCCCGCGTCTCGTCCGACATGCCCGCGATGCGGTAGGGCGCGCTCTGCGCCTGCACCACGACCATCGACATGTGATGTGCGACGACGTCGTGCAGGTCCCGCGCGATGCGCGCCTTCTCCTCGAGGATCGTCCTGCGCGTGCGCTCGAGTTCGCTCAGCTCCTCCTGCTGCGCGAGTTGCCGCCGCGACAGCACCAGCCACCGGATCAGCAGGCCGAACACGACGATGGCGGTCAGTCCCACGGCCCACCCGCGACCGTTGGTGCCCGGGGTGTCGGCGAGGAACAGGAGAACGGTGGAGATCCACGCCACACCCACGACCGGGATGGCGGCCCGCATGCTGACCGCGGCCAGGAGGGCGAGCATCACGAGGATGTGGACCACCTGCCAGGGGTAGTCGTATCCGTCCTGCAGCGCGAAGACGCGCGGAATCACCAGTGCCGAGATCGCGGAGACGGCCCAGGCCAGCGCGGGGTTCGACCGGATGAGCAGGAACGGGAACGTCGCGAGCGCCGCCACGAACGGTTGGATGGGAGGACTGACCTGGTGAGTCAGCTGCAGGGTCGGCCACGCCACGGCGAACAGGATCGCCGTCACCACGACGATTGCCACGTTCAGCCACTGACCTTCGGCGGCTCTCCGGATGCGCGTCTTCGTCTTCACACCCTCGACACTAGAAACACAGGTCACGGCCTGTCCTCATACCCCGGACTCACGTCGACGTAGTACCGGAGTATGAGATCGGGCCCCCCTCCCCCCACGAGGCCAGTGATCGAACCGGACCCGGGAGTGATGTGGCTGCGCAACACGAATTCATAACGTCGTCGTCATGCGAACGACGGGGACACGGAGAACGACTTGGGCCGCGGTGGCGTGCGCGGCCACCGCGCTACTGACCACGACAGGATTCGCCGGCACCGGCGCGGCGAGCACGCCCCGGCACGAGAACGCCGCCGCCTCCGCCGCGGTGCACACCCTCACCACACCGGCGACGCTCACCGAGGACTCCGTTCCCGACGACTTCGCATCGGTGATGGGGTACACACCGGTGCGGATCGACGGCATGCTCGCCAATCCCGGCGGCGACTGCTCCTCGCCCGTCCCGCTGCCGCTCGAGTTCGACACCGCGTGCAAGGCCCACGACCTCGGCTACGACCTCCTGCGGTACGCGTCGCGGTCCGGCGAGGATCTCGGCCCCTGGGCCCGGCAGTCGCTCGACGCGCAGCTGGATCAGCGGATGCACACCGCATGTGACTCCCGTCTCGACGAGCAGGCGCGGGCCCAGTGCTTCGTGATGGCCAACATCGCGACCACCGCAGTCACCGGAAACAGCTGGCGTCAAGGCTATTCGACGCCGGTCACCGAAGCCGGGCTCCCGTACGCGCTGGCCGGCGCCGCCGGCGCCGCACTGCTCGCAGGCGTGGCCTGGTCGATCCGCCGCCGCCCGCGTCCGGTCGGGGCGATCGCATGACCACCGCGGCTCTGTCCGGTCCCGGACGGAGCCCGGCGCACTCCCGCTCGCGTACCGCGCCGAATGCCCTGCGCCGCACCCTGACCACGACGATTCCGATCTCCGCCCTCCCCCGCGCCTCCTCGACGATCGCCGTCACCACCGCGACGTTCGCGTCGCTCGCCCCCTCGCTGCTTCCCCGCAGTGCGCTGACGCAGGCCCTGTTCACCGGGTTCCTCGCCGCGGTCGGTTTCGGGATCACCGTCCTCGTCCGTCTGCTCCGGCGACTCGTCACGCGCACGCACCCGCATCGCGCGACGCGGGACTCGGTGCGTCTGCTGGTCCTGATCGGCGCCATGATCGTGGTGACGTGGGCGATCGTCCTCGCCGACCACTGGCAGGATTCGCTGCGCGCCGCGATGGGCATGCCGGGCATCGGGCCGGACCACTGGATGCAGGCGATCATCGGGGCGGTGTTGACGTTCCTGCTGTTCGCCGGCATCGGCAGCGTCGTCGCCGCGGTCGCCCGCCGTCTCGGCTGGATCGGCAGCGCCACCACCGCGGTCGTACTCGCGACCGGGCTGCAACTGGTCGCCGGGCCCGCGCTGTGGGGGATGATGTCCCGTTCCTACAGCGACTCCAACGCGCTCGTCGACGTGTCCCTGCACCGGCCGGTGTCGGCCGAATCGTCCGGCGGCCCGGACTCCGCGATCAGCTGGGAGTCGCTCGGGCGCCAGGGACGGCGGTTCGTGGCGGCGGGCGAGCAGTCGGCCGCCATCCGCACCTACGTGGGAATGGATTCGGCACCGGACGTCGAATCACGTGCGGCACTGGCGGTCTCGGAGCTCGAGCGGGCGGGCGGATTCACCCGGTCCGCCGTCGTCGTCACGGTGCCCACCGGATCGGGTTGGATCGACGAGAACGCGGCCGAAGGATTCGAGGAACGCTTCGCCGACGACGTCGCGATCGTCGGCATGCAGTACTCGTACCTGCCGAGCTGGATCACCTTCGTGTTCGGACGTTCCGCCGCAGACCATTCGGCGGCAGCATTGTTCGACGCCGTCGCCGAGCGGATCGCCGACCTACCCGACGTCCTGCGGCCCGCACTGTACGTCTACGGCCAGAGCCTCGGATCCGTTGGCGGCAGTGCCATTTTCGACGACGCCGACCAACTCCGCGAGCGAGCCTGCGGCGCATTGTGGGCGGGCCCGCCCGCCGGTTCCGTGCTGACGGACGGCGCGACGGTGCTGGCGAACACGTCCGACCCGGTGGTGTGGTGGTCGCCCGACCTGATCCTGCACCGGCCCGACCTCTCGCTCGCGGTACGCGATGCGCCGGTCCCCCAATGGATTCCGGGCATCACGTTCCTGCAGACGAGTGTCGACCTGGTGTCCGCGCTGAACTTCGCGTCCGGGCACGGACACCGCTACGGCAGTGAGCAGGGCACCGCCCTGCCCGACTGCTCCTAGCTCGGCGAGCCGATCGGACCGCGCGCGGCCTCGTAGGCGGCACCGACCCGGTACAGCCGCTCGTCGGCGAGCGCGGGGGCCATGATCTGCAGTCCCACCGGCAGACCGTCGTCCGCGGACAGCCCCGAAGGGACCGACATCGCGCAGTGCCCGGCCAGGTTGGTGGGCAGCGTGCACAGGTCCGACAGGTACATCGCGAGCGGGTCGCCGACCTTCTCGCCCAGCTTCCACGGCGTGAACGGACTGGTGGGCGACACCAGGACGTCCACCTTCTCGTAGGCCTTGTCGAAGTCCCGGGCGATGAGCGTCCGCACCTTGAGCGCCTGACCGTAGTAGGCGTCGTAGTAGCCGGACGACAGCGCGTAGGTGCCGATCATGATGCGACGCTTGACCTCCGGGCCGAAGCCGGCGGCACGCGTCGCGGCCATCACCTGGTCGGCGCTCATGTCGCCCTGGTCGATGCGCAGCCCGTACCGCATGGCGTCGAAGCGCGCGAGGTTCGACGACACCTCGCTCGGCAGGATGAGGTAGTACGACGCGAGCGCGTACTCGAAGTTGGGGCACGACACCTCGACGACCTCGGCACCGAGTTCGGTGAGTTGCGCGACGGCCGCATCGAACGAGGAGATGACCCCGGGCTGGTAGCTGTCGGAGTGCAGTTCCTTGACCACACCGACCTTCACGCCCTTCAGGTTGCCCCCTGCGCCCTCGCGCGCAGCCGCCACCACGGGACGCACGGGCGCGTCGATCGACGTGGAGTCGCGCGGGTCGTGCCCGGCGATGACCTCGTGCAGCAGTGCGGTGTCGAGCACCGTGCGACCGCACGGACCACCCTGGTCGAGCGAGGACGCGCAAGCGACGAGACCGAACCGGGACACCGTGCCGTACGTCGGCTTGGTACCGACCGTCGCCGTGACGGCGGCGGGCTGGCGGATCGAGCCACCCGTGTCGGTGCCGATCGCGAGCGGGGCCTGCCGGGACGCGAGGGCCGCGGCGCTGCCGCCGCCGGAGCCGCCCGGGATGCGGGTGGTGTCCCACGGGTTGCGGGTGGGGCCGTAGGCGGAGTTCTCGGTGGACGATCCCATCGCGAACTCGTCGAGGTTGGTCTTTCCCAGGATCGGGATGCCGGCCTCGCGCAGCTTCTTCGTGAGCGTCGCGTCGTACGGCGCGACCCAGCCTTCGAGGATCTTCGACGCGCACGTGGTGGGCATGTCGGTGGTGGTGAAGATGTCCTTCAGCGCCAACGGAACTCCCGCGAGCGGGGAGGCGGGAGCATCACCTGCGGCGAGGCTGCTGTCGACCTCTTTCGCCGACACGAGGGCCTGCTCGCCCGCCACGTGCAGGAAGGCGTTCAGTTCACCGTCGACAGCGGCGATGCGGTCCAGATGCGCCTGGGTGACCTCGACGGACGACACCTCACGGCTGTGAATCTTCGACGCGAGGTCTGCGGCGTCGAGAGTGGTCAGATCGGCGCTCATTCGCCCTCTCCAAGAATCTGCGGGACGGCGAAACGATCCTGCTCGACGGCCGGCGCGCCGGACAGCGCCTGCCCGGGCGTCAGGCCGGGAACGATCACGTCGGGACGGGTCACGTTGGTGACGGCGTTCGGGTTCGCCATCGGCGGAACATCCTCGGCGGGCACCTCGGTGACCACCTTCACGTGGCTGAGAATCGAGTCCAGCTGACCGGCGAACTCGTCGAGCTCGGCATCGGTCAGGGCGAGTCGAGACAGCCGCGCGAGGTGCGCGACCTCGTCACGGGAGATGGCAGGCACCGCGGGGCCCCTTTCGGTTCGGACGTACACATTCGGACGTACACAAGTGGGTCCCAGCCTAGAGCAGTGGTCGGATCAGCCGTGCAGCCAGCGCCCGCCGAGGAACCCCGGGAACGTGCCCGCCATCGCCATCCCCGCGTCCGTCCAGCGCAGGAATTCCTGTTCCCGGCCCGCCGCCACCCGCCTCGAGACGGAGGTCGTCACTCCCGTTGCCGTGGTGTTCATGCACCCATGTTTGGGCTGTCGTGTTTCGCGCACGAGGCGAATCCGTATCGGCGATGTCACGAATCGAGCACGACCTGCGAGTCCCCGTCCCGCCCCGGGCGAAGCCGCAGGGGGGACCGCATACTCGGGAACGAAAGTGCAAGGATGGTGAGCGACGGGGGTCGCAGGTACTCCCGCGTCTATCTCGTGGTGAAAGGGACGCACGTGTCGTATCTGCTTCGCGTCCAGCTCCCCGACCGTCCCGGTAGCCTCGGCTCTCTCGCCGTCGCCCTGGGCTCGGTGGGTGCTGACATTCTGTCGCTCGACGTGGTGGAACGGGGTGCCGGATTCGCCATCGACGACCTCGTGGTCGATGTCGAGCCGGGATCGCTCCCCGACACCCTCATCACGGCCGCCGAGAACCTGCCCGGCGTCACCGTCGACTCCATCCGGCCGTACGCCGGAATCCTCGACACCCACCGCGAGCTCGAGCTCATCGACCAGGTCGCCACCGCCGCGGACGATCGACTGCAGGTCCTCGTCGACGGCGCACCGCGGGTGCTCCGGGTCGGCTGGTCCGTCGTCGCAGATCTCGGCCCACACGGCGCATACCGGGTGGTCGGCAGCTCGGGAGCGCCCGAGACGCACGCCACCGAGATCCCGTGGATGCCGCTGGAGAAGCCCACGGCGCTCGACGGCGAGGGCGACTGGGTGCCGCAGGTGTGGCGCGACATGAACACCACCCTCGCCGCGGCTCCCCTCGGGACCACAGGCCGGGTGCTGATGCTCGGCCGCCCCGGCGGCCCGGAGTTCCGGCCGTCCGAGATCGCCCGGCTGGGCTACCTCGCCGGCATCATCGCGACCGTGCTCAGCTGACCTCCGCCCCGGGCCGGACGGTCCGGGGCCGTGGTCGTCTCAGACGAGTTCGCGGACCAGGACGGTGAGCTCGACACCCGGGACGGGCGCCCAATTGCGTTCGGGCACAGGGACGAATCCGTTGCGGTCGTAGATGCGGCGGGCGTCTTCCATGTCGGGCTGGGTCGACATCACCACCGCGCGATCGCCGCGGTCGTAGGCCGTGTCAAGCACGTGCCGCACGAGCGCCGACCCGACGCCGGTTCCGCGGGCGTCGGGTGACACGGCAAGCATCCGGAATTCGAGTTCCCCCGGCTGCGCGACGTCCGCGTACGGGGACGCCGGTTCCGCGATTGTGACGGAACCCACGACCCGGCCCTCCATCACCGCCACCCGGACCTCCGCCTTGTCCGCCCGTTCAGCGGTGTCGCGCAACCGGTTCGTGTACGGATCGTGTGCCTCGACGTGTCCGCCGCCCACGTAGGCGATCACCGTGAGGTCGCTGACGGCCTCGTACTCGTCCGGCGTCGCATTCCGAATCTCGATCATGTCCAGAACTATGACAGGACACCTCACGCCGCCCAAAACTCGAGCGTGAGGTTCCCGTCACACTCCGGAATCCGCGACGGCGTCCGGTCCGCCCTCCAGCAGGCGGCGGAAGCCGTCCTCGTCGAGGACCGGCACACCGAGTTCGACGGCCTTGTCGTGCTTCGACCCCGGGGATTCGCCGGCCACCACGAACGCCGTCTTCTTCGACACCGAACCCGCGGCCTTGCCGCCCCGGACGAGGATCGCCTCCTTCGCCTGGTCGCGGGAGAACGTCTCGAGCGAACCCGTGACGACGATCGACAGGCCCTCGAGGTTGCGCGGAATCGATTCGTCGCGTTCGTCTTCCATGCGCACACCGGCCGCCGACCACTTGTCGACGATCTGCCGGTGCCAGTCGACGCCGAACCATTCGGCGACGGCCGCGGCGATGGTGCCCCCGACCCCGTCGACCGCCGCGAGTTCCTCGACGGAGCTCTCCCGGATCCGGTCGAGCGACCCGAACTCGCCCGCGAGCGCCCGCGCCGCCGTCGGACCGACGTGGCGGATGGACAGGGCGACCAGCACCCGCCACAGCGGCTTGTCCTTGGCGGAATCGAGATTGTCGAGCAGCCTGCGGCCGTTGGCCGACAGCCCGCCGGCCTTGGTCCGGAACAGCGCCGTCTTCAGCAGGTCGTCCTCGGTGAGCGAGAACAGGTCGCCTTCGTCGCCGATCGCCTTCGCTTCGAGCAGGCTCGTCGCGGCCTCGTAGCCGAGCACCTCGATGTCGAACGCACCGCGGCCCGCGACGTGGAATACGCGTTCCCGGAGTTGCGCGGGGCAGTACTGCTGGTTGGGGCAGCGGATGTCCGCGTCGCCCTCCTTGGCGGGAGCGAGCGGCGTGTCACACTCCGGGCAGTTCGCCGGCATCACGAACTCGTATTCGTCGCCGGTCCTGGCGTCGACCACGGGCCCGAGGACCTCGGGAATCACGTCGCCGGCCTTGCGCAGCACCACCGTGTCACCGATCAGCACGCCCTTGCGTTTGACCTCGGAGCCGTTGTGCAGGGTGGCGAGGGAGACGGTCGATCCGGCGACGGTGACCGGTTCCATGTAGGCGAACGGTGTGACCCGGCCGGTGCGGCCGACGTTGACCCGGATGTCGAGGAGCTTGGTGGTGGCCTCCTCCGGCGGGTATTTGTACGCGATCGCCCAGCGCGGCGCCCGCGACGTGGACCCCAGCCGGCGTTGCAGCGACGTCTCGTCGACCTTGACCACCAGGCCGTCGATCTCGTGCTCCACGTCGTGCCGGTGCTCGCCCCAGTACTGCACGCGGTCCACGACGGCGTCCGCGCCGGTGACCCGGACGGTGTGGGTCGACACGGGCAGGCCCCACGCCGCCAGCGCCGTGTACGCGTCGTACTGGGAGGCGGGCTCGAATCCTTCGCTCCGGCCGAGGCCGTGGCAGATCATCCCGAGGCGCCTGCGGGCCGTGACGGCCGGATTCTTCTGCCGCAGCGACCCGGCCGCGGAGTTCCGGGGATTCGCGAACGGCGCCTTGCCCTCCTCGACGAGCGCCGCGTTGAGCGCCGCGAAGTCCTCGAGCCGGAAGAACACCTCGCCCCGCACCTCGAGGAGCGCCGGAACCGGGTATTCGTCTGTGCCGGTGAGCTTTTCCGGGATGTCGTCGATGGTCCGGGCGTTGAGCGTCACTTCCTCGCCGGTCCGGCCGTCGCCGCGGGTGGCGGCGCGGACCAGTCTGCCGTTCTCGTACACCAGGTTCAGCGCGACTCCGTCGATCTTCACCTCGCACAGGTAGTGCAGGTCGGGGCCGGTCTCCTGCTCCACCCGGCTGATCCAGGTGCGCAGTTCGTCGGTCGCGAAGACGTTGTCGAGGCTCAGCATCCGCTCGAGGTGATCGGCGGAGGCGAAGTCGGTGGCGAATCCGCCGCCGACGAGCTGGGTCGGCGAATCCGGCGTCCGCAGGTCGGGGTACTGGTTCTCGAGGTCGTTCAGCTCGCCCAGCAGCACGTCGAACTCTCCGTCGGAGATGATGGGCGCGTCGCGGACGTAGTAGCGGAACTGGTGCTGCCGCACTTCCTCGGCCAGCTCGTTCCAGTGCTCCCGGACGTGTCCGGGGGCCGGTGTCGGGGCTTCGGTCGATTCACTCACCATCGAAGATTAACCGGTCCGGCCGACACCGAACGCCGGACTCAGAGCGATTCGGGGTCGTCGGTGAACGCGCTGCTCACCTCGGCACAGAACTTCAGCGCGTCGCGGCTCCAGGACGCGTCGGCGCCCGCGAGTCCGCAGGCCGGTGTCACGGCGACCTGGGTCCGCAGAGTCGTGCGCGGAAATCCGAGCCGGTCGATCAGCGTCACCGCAGGTCGGGCCAGGTCGCGCCAGGTGGCGGGCGCGGCGGGGGCGGCGGTCGGGATCAGCCCCAGCACCAACTCCTTGCCCGCGTCGAGCAACTCGCCGATGCCGTCCAGGTCCGACGGCGCCAGCTGCGACACGTCCAGCCCGACTGCGCGCGCACTGCTGCGCCGCAGCAGGTCGGTGGGCAGATCCGCGGAGCAGCAGTGCACCATGGTCACTCCGCCGGACCCGGCGAGGGCAGCCTCGAGCACGGCGAGGGCCTCCGGTTCCGGCATCGCCCGCACGGTCTCGAGCCTCGACCGACCGGACAGCGTGCCCGCCAGCACCGCGGGCAGTCGTGGCTCGTCGAACTGGATCAGCACCTGAACACCGAGACGCCGGGTGACCTCCGCGGCGTGCCGCGCGAGCCCTTCACCCAGCGATTCGGCGAAGTCGCGCACCGCACCGGGGTCGGTGAGCATGCGCCTTCCGGTGCCGAGTTCCACCTGGGCCGCCAGCGTGAGAGGACCCACCGACTGCACCTTCAGCACGTGATCGGCCCCGACGAGCCCCGCACTCTCCCACGCTTCCTCGAGCGCGTCGAGGTCCTGGTTCAGGAGGTCGGTCGCCCGTTTGGCGACCGAGCCGCGACGCTGCACCACACGGTAGGCGGACGTGGACACGTCCAATTGCAGGTCCACGAGCAGGGCGCTGGCGCGGCCGATCATGTCGGCGCCGAGCCCGCGGGCCGGCAACTCCACCAGGTGCGGAAGCCTGCCGAGTTCGCCGAGGACGACGGTGGCGGCTTCGCGCGGATCCGTTCCGGGCCACGAACCGACGCCGGTGACGGCACCGGCCAGCGAGATATCCTGCGTCACTGCGTGTTCGGACGCGCGTCGGTACCCGAGATGGTTCCGCTGCCCAGCACGATGTCGCCTGCCGGGTCGGTCCGGTACAAAACGACGGCCTGCCCCTTCGCGACACCGGTCAGCGGTTCGCGCAGCGAGATGCGGATACCGCCGTCGACGGCTTCCGCCACGGCCTCGGCGAGTCCGCCGTGCGCGCGTACCTGCACGGTGCATTCGACCGGTCCCGCCGGGGCGCTTCCGGACGTCCACACGGCGCGGTCCGCGGTGATCGCGTGCACCTCGAGGTTGCGTGCCGAACCGACACGGACGGTGCCGGTTTCGGGTTCGATCGACGTCACGTACCGCGGCTGTCCGTCGGCCGCGGGCCCCTGGACGCCGAGCCCCTTTCGCTGGCCGATCGTGAACCCGTGCACGCCTTCGTGTTCCGCGAGCACCTCACCCGAATCGGCGTCGACCACGCTGCCCGGGCGGACACCGATGTGGGCGCCGAGGAACGCCCGGGTGTCACCGGACGGGATGAAGCAGATGTCGTGACTATCGGGCTTGTTCGCCACCGCGAGGCCGCGTTCGGCGGCCTCCTCCCGGATCCGGTCCTTCGGGGTGTCGCCCACGGGGAACATCGCCCGCGACAGCTGCTCGGCCGTCAACACACCGAGCACGTACGACTGGTCCTTGTCCGCGTCGACGGCCCGGCGCAGCACACCGTTGTCGAGCTGCGCGTAGTGGCCGGTGGCCACCGCGTCGAACCCGAGGGCGATCGCGCGGTCCGCGAGCGCCGCGAACTTGATCTTCTCGTTGCACCGCAGGCACGGGTTGGGGGTCTCCCCCGCCGCATAGGACGCCACGAAGTCGTCGATCACGTCTTCCTTGAAGCGGTCGGCGAAATCCCAGACGTAGAACGGGATTCCGAGCACGTCCGCGGCGCGCCGGGCATCACCGGCGTCCTCCTTGGAGCAGCAGCCCCGGGAGCCGGTGCGCAGCGTGCCCGGCTCGGCGGACAGTGCGAGGTGCACGCCCACCACGTCGTGTCCGGCAGCGACTGCCCGTGCCGCCGCCACGGCGGAATCGACGCCGCCGCTCATGGCCGCCAGTACTCGCATCAACGATTCCCTCCACGCGCTCCGACACCGGCGAGCCCGGCGGCGCGGGCCCGCTCCACAACTTGCGGCAGTGCCGCGATGACTGCATCCACGTCCGCGACCGTCGACGTGTGCCCGAACGAGAAGCGCAACGACCCGCGCGCGGTCGCGGCCTCCACGCCCATCGCGGTCAGGACGTGGCTCGGGCGGGCGACACCGGCGGTGCACGCCGAACCGGTCGAACACTCGATCCCGGCGGCGTCGAGCAGCATCAGCAGCGAATCACCCTCGCAGCCGGGGAACGTGAAGTGGGCGTTGCCCGGCAGACGCGCACTGCCCACCGGACCGTTCAGCACGGCGTCCGGGACGATCTCGCCGACGCGGTCGATGAGCCGGTCGCGCAGGACGGACAGTTCCGCGGCGCGGGAGTCGAGGTTCGCGGTCGCGTCGCGCAGCGCCGCCGCCATGCCGACGACGCCGGCGGTGTCCGGGGTGCCCGAACGCAAGTCGCGTTCGTGTCCCCCGCCGTGCAGCAGCGGCACACACGGCACCTGCCGTCCCAGCAGGAGCGCACCGACGCCCTGCGGTCCGCCGACCTTGTGCGCGGCGATGCTCAGCGCGGACAGCCCGCTGGCAGCGAAGTCCACGGGAACGTGGGTGACGGCCTGGACGGCGTCGCTGTGCATGGGCACGTCGAACTCGGCCGCCACCGCGGCGAGTTCGGCGATCGGCATGATCGTGCCGACCTCGTTGTTGGCCCACATGATCGTGACCAGCGCGGTCTCGTCCGCGTGGACGGCGAGTTCGTCGCGCAGCGCCTGGGGCGACACCCGGCCCAGTTCGTCGACGGGCAGCCACGTGACGTGTGCGCCCTCGTGCTTCTCGAGCCACTCCACCGCGTCGAGCACCGCATGATGCTCGACGGCACTGGCCAAGATCCGCACCCGTCCCGGGTCGGCGTCACGCCGTGCCCAGAAGATGCCCTTGACCGCGAGGTTGTCGCTCTCGGTGCCACCGGAGGTGAAGATGACCTCGGACGGCCTGGCGCCGAGGTCGGCGGCGATGGACTCGCGGGCCTCCTCGATGCGACGGCGGGCGGCGCGCCCGGAACCGTGCAGCGAGGACGCATTGCCCACGGTACTGAAGATGTCGGTCATCGCCCGGACGGCCGCCGGCACCATGGGAGTGGTGGCTGCGTGGTCCAGGTAGACGGGGTGATCGGCACTGCGGGCAGAGGTCATGACGTGACCAGGATAGCTCAGGCGACGAGACGCTCCGCCGCCTCGATGCCCGCAGCCGCCGTCCCGACCGCACCCTGCAGCGGATCGACGATGTCGTGCGCTGCGAGATCGATCCGTTCGTCGCCTCGCGCGGCGCGTTCGCATCGGACCGCCAGATCGCGGCGGCACTCCCCCGGATACTCGATCGGCGCCAGTCGGACCTCGGCGTTGACGCCCTTCTGGCGGATGATGCGCCGGATCGACCGGCCGATCGTCTCCTCGCCGACGAAGCACGGCCCGGTCGTCAGTTCCCCGCCCCGGCCGGTGTATCGCAGCGAGATCGGCTGGACCGGGCACTCCGCGTCGATCGCCGCCTGGAACAGCGCGGGCCGGAATCCGCCGTACGCCCGTCCACACCACGTGGTGCCTTCCGGGAACGCGACGACGCGTTCGCCGTCGCGGAGCCTGCCCGCCGTCGTCGCCACCGTGCCCGGGAGCGCCCGCAGGCTCTGCCGTTCGATCGGGACGACCCGCATCCGCCGGGCGAGCGAGCCCAGAATCGGCCAGTCCAGCAGATCGCCGCGGGCGACGAAGTTCGCCGGTGCCAGCGCGCTGAGCACCAGCACGTCGGTCCACGACACGTGGCCGGCCACCACCAGAAGTCCGCCGGCGTGTCTGCGCTTTCCGCGGTGATCGACCACGACGAGGCGAATTCCCACGCAGCGCAGCAGAACCGCCGCGTACCGACGCTGCAGACCCGTCCGCCACGACCGCGGCAGCAACCACCCCGCGGTCAGGAGCGGCGCCGTCGCCAGCGCCGACACCACGAGGCACCACCGGACTACCACGGTCGGGATCGACACGGCGTTCGCCTCCGCCGGCAGGCATCCCGCGCCGCACGGACTCGACGGCATCCACGAATGCACGGGCACTGCAGCCGTCTCCGGCACCGCGGCCGTCTCCGGCACGGCGGCGCTCATGCCTGCGCTCCCGCCTCGAAAGTGGCCGAAGCCGAACGCAGGCGGTCGAGGTAGCGCTCGTTCGCGTTGTGCAGTCCCTGCAGGGCGACGAAGTCGGCGACTCCGAATTCCGGGTCGTGCGCGGGTTCGCCGCACACCGTGGCGCCGAGGCGGAGATATCCCCGGAGCAGCGGCGGCAGAACCGGGCGGGCGGGCGGGTCGATCTCGTCGAGCGACCGCCCGTCGACGCGCACCGGGTTCCGGGGCACCACCCGGGAGGCCGGGTCGCTGCCGTACTTGCGGAGCAGCAGATCACGCACGCCACGGACATTGGAACCGGCCACCGCGTCCGGGTGCTCCCGCATCGGCACGGAGACGCAGCCCATGACCCATTCGTATCCTGTCAACTGCAGGTAGTGGAGGATCCCCGCCCACATCAGGCTCAGGACCGAACCGGAACGGTGATCGGGGTCGACGCAGGCCCGGCCCATCTCGACGATGCGGTTGCCGACGGGGTCGAGTGCCGAGATGTCGAATTCGGTGGCGGTGTAATAGCCGCCGGCCTGGGCGGCGGCGTCGGGCGGGAGCATGCGGTAGCACCCGACGAACTCGCCGGTCGCCTCGTGCCGGACGAGGAGGTGGTCGCAGAAGTCGTCGAACCGGTCGGCGTCGAGGGCGTCGGCGTGCGCGGGGACGGCGAAACCGGGTTCCGAGGCGAACACGCGGTACCGCAACCGCTGAGCGGCCACACGATGTTCGCGGTCGGACGAGACGACCAGGGAGTATCGGGGCGGGGTTACAACAGAATCGGCGGTCTCACTCGGTGCGCGGAGAACTGACGAAGTTGTCATGGCGCAGGTTTACCGAGCAGGGGCGGCGCGGGGGCGTCGCCCGGGTGTCGTGTCGATGCAGCCCGGATGAACGACGGAAGATACGACGGCGGCCCCGCTCCCGGTAAAGGG
>NZ_JBHUSF010000179.1:0-17638 GCF_042673295.1 Rhodococcus sp. NPDC057014 | reverse complement strand
GTCGGGGTGCGTCCGATCTCGATGTCGATCATGCATCACTCGCTTCCCCGCGCCCCTGCCACGATGTGTCTCACGACCACCCTGGCAACAAACGTGTCGGCGCCCACAGCGTGTGCGACAGCCGAGAAAGTGAGCGTCAATGGCTGGTGGGAGTCGTCGGTCCGACGCCGTCACCGCGCGGCTCGGGCGCGGACGCCCATCGCGCCGCACACGGGGGCGGGCCAGTCGACGTCGGTGCCGGCCCGTTCCCGGTCGACGGCGTCCGCGACGTCGGCCGCGAACGGGACCACTCGGCGGCTGGTGAGGTCGACGTGGGTCGCGATAACCTCGAGGGTGCTCGCGAGGCGTTCGGTGGTGTCGTCGACGAGAAACGCCATCGCGTGGACGACCTTGTCCGAGCGTTCGATGATCCGCGCGTGCACCGACACGCGGTCGCCGACGTGGACCTCCGCGTAGTAGCGGATGTGATGTTCCGCGGTGAAGAATCCCTGGCCGCGGGTGGTGCGGTAGTCGTCGGTGATGCCCATCCGATCGAACACTTCCGCGATCGCCTGCGCCTCGAGGTCGAAGTAGTGGCGGATGTTCATGTGGCCGTTCTCGTCCTCGTAAGCGGACGGAACGAGCACGGGCCCGCACTCGCGGGGCAGTGCAACCACCTGGAGGTAGGAGGGGATTTCGGCTGGTGACGTCATAGGTCCATAATAACGATCGTTAACAACGAGTGCTAGAATGCAGCTGTGGACCGGAACAGGAAGATCCTCGACACCGCCGCAGAGCTGTTCTACGAAAAAGGCTTTCACGGCACGAGTGTCGATGAACTGGGCTCCCGTGCCGGGCTGAGCGGTCCTGCCATCTATCGTCATTTCTCGGGCAAGGACGAGATTCTGGCCACCCTGTTCGACGAGGCGATGGACGAGTTGATCGGCGCCACCGAGCCGGTGCACGAGGACGCGGATCTCGATCTCCAGCGGATGATCCGCCACCACGCTCTCTATGCTGCCCGGCACCGCCATCTCGTCAACGTCAGCCAGCGTGAGGACCGGTCGCTGGTCGATCCGTGGCGGAAGGCGATCAACCGCCGGCGCAAACAGTACGTCCAGGGGTGGGAGGCTGCGGTGGCGCGGGCGATCCCCGATGCGGCGCCGGCGGAGGTGTCCGTGGCAACCCAGTCCTGCCTGGGCATGATCTTCTCGATCGCGTATTGGCCCGCCAAGGTGACCCGCACGGCCGGGCTGGCCGATCACATGGTGCGGATGGCGACCGAGGGCCTGGACGCTTTCCGGTAATAACACTCTGCCCCTGCACCTATCGGTAGATGCAGGGGCAGAGTCGGTCTCGGGCTATGTCGCGATGCTGGAGCGGTACGTGTAGGACGACGACCGCGACAGGGCGAACTCGAAGATTCCGTAGCCGGTCTGCCCGTTCCACTCGAACGTGCAGCACCGGTCGGTCAGGGCCGAGTCCAGGGTCGTCGGCCCCACGGATCCGTCGAGCGGATAGACGTCGAACTCCTGGACGTCGCGGCCACGGACCTTGCCATGGTGTCCGCCGTAGCCGCCGCCTGCCATGTACCCACCGCCGGCCGAGGCGTCCGCACCGATGCGGTAGGTCGCGCCGCCGGCCGTCACGACCTCGATCGTTCCCCCGGTGAGGTCGTTGCCCGCGGTGAACACCAGGTCGTGCCGGACGTCGGTGATGTCGTCGAGTCGGCCGTCGTCGTGCATGACGGCGCCTTCCAGCAGAATTCGGCCACCGCGACGGTCCTCGACGAGCAGGAACCCGAACGTGCGGTCCGGGAACTGTGCCTGGTACCAGATGTGCAGACCCTGGCCCCCGGACATGGTGCGCACACCGCGGGAGCGGTCCCGCAGTCCGTACCACCCGCCGACGTCGGTGGTGGTTCCGTCGAGGGTGAGTGTGCCTTCGTAGCGGCCGGGCTGGAAGAGATGGTCGAACGACGTGACGTTGCCGTCGGTGTTCTCCACGTCCACCGATCCGAGCCAATACGGTGCCCGGGCGCGCCAGACCAGGTCCAGTTCGAGTCCGGTTTTGTTCTCACCCAGCTGGATTCGCCAGGTCGTGTTGTCCTCGAGCGTCTCCCATCTCAGCGGTCCGACGGAGGCACCGTCGGTCTCGGAGTGTTCGGTGGAGTAGCGGAGGTTGCGCTGCTCGGTCCCGGTGGTGAGGACCACGAAACCGTCCACGACGTTGCGGGGCGGGTAGACCCCGGCACCGAGAATCACTGACGGCGCGGTACGTCCGTCCGGGTGAAGGTTGAACATGAACCGGTCGAAGAACCTCTCCGGCATGTCAGCAGTGGCCCGGGTTACCAGGGCGTCGTGGAATCCGTCGGTCATACGTGCTCCTTTTCTTCGACGGTGACATTGTCGGCGCCGATCTCGCGATGGTCCAGGGTGAAGCGGTAGGAACCCATCAGCAGCAGGCAGGCGATGGCGATTCCGACCAGCACGATGATCGGGAGCGCTCCGGCACGGTAGGAACCGGTGGCGCTGTAGACCTGTCCGAGCAGGAAGATGCCGAACGCCGACCCCTGCGCGTAGAGAAAGTAGATGAATCCCAGCACCCGGCCGTAGGAGTGCTTGGGGAAGTATCGGCTCACCATGTAGGCGGCGAGATCACCTTCGGATCCCAGACCGAGACCGATCAGGGCCGCGCCGACGAACAGCAGGCCGGTCTGCGACGACGTGATCATGAAGAACACCCCGACCCCGCACAGGGCGAAGATGATCGAGCCGATGGCGGGGGCGTAGAACCGGTCCAGCAGGTAGCCCACCAGCAGTCGGGCGCCGATCGACGCCAGGCTGAGAACGGACAGGATCGAGACGGCGGTGCCCTGGCTGATGCCCTTGTCCGTGGTCATGGGCACGACCTGGGACATCAGGCCGAACGTCGCCGAGGA
This sequence comes from Rhodococcus sp. NPDC057014, assembly GCF_042673295.1. NCBI lineage: Bacteria > Bacillati > Actinomycetota > Actinomycetes > Mycobacteriales > Nocardiaceae > Rhodococcus > Rhodococcus sp. NPDC057014. Next base: position 14,718 of record NZ_JBHUSF010000179.1, on the reverse strand, counting down.
CACCAGGAAGATGGCGACGGACAGCAGCCAGAACTGCCGGTACTTCCGCGCCACGGTGAGCAGCGACTCCCCGGCCATCCGGCCTTCCAGACGGGCGGCCTTGCGCTCGGCTTCGTGTTCGGCGGGCATCCGGGTGACGAAGGCGTAGACCGCGGCCGGGATGACCGTGCACAGGGCGCCGATGACCAGGAACGCCATGCGCCATCCGCCGATGCCGAGCATCCAGTTGGCGAGATATGGCATGAGCACCCCGCACGAGCCGAGGCCGGCCATGAGGATGCCCAGCGCCATGCCGCGACGGTCCTGGAACCACGCGCTCACCACGGTCGAGTGCGCCACCGGGTTCACGGCGCCCGCGCCGGCTCCGATGACCACGCAGAGGAGGTAGAAGACGAGTTGGTTGTTCGGCAGGGCGGACATCAGCATCAGGCCGATTCCGAACGCCAGCGACATCGGAACCGAGGGGATCTTGGGACCGTACCGGTCGATGAGGAAGCCCAGGATGACGATGCTGATACCTACCAGCACCGTTTCGATGGACAGGCCGTTGCTGATGACGCTGCGTTCCCAGCCGAATTCCTCGGTCATCGGCTTGCCCAGGATGTTGAACAAGACGTTGACCGCGGTCGTGCCGAACAACAGGGTCAGAAAGCCTGTCACCACATACCACCAGCGGTTCAGATGCCGCGTGGGCGCCTGCGAACCAGTCGTGCCGACTGCGCTCATGGAAGCTCCTGTCGATTGATATCGGTAGTCGGGGGCGGCGATGCCGCGCAGGGGATCCACGGTGAGTGGCTTCCGTCACAGATAACACCATATGGACAGTCCAAAGTAAAGGACAGTCCAAAAGGATGACTAGCGACGCGACGAGAAGTCGAACATCCTGCTCGCGATGCGGCGCAGCTGCAGCTCGTCCGTGCCCTCGGTGATGCGGTAGCGGCGGTGGTGGCGGTAGATGTGCTCGAACTGCTTGTGGCGGGAGTATCCGACGCCGCCGTGGATCTGGATCGCGCGGTCGGCCGCCCGGCACGCGAGCTGGTTGCTGCGCAGGTTCACCATCGCCACCTTGTCGGTGACGGCCGTCTTCCCGAGCTCGTCCATCATTGCCGCGGTCTTGTAGATCGTGTTGCGGATCAGTTCTGCATCGGTCTGGAGTTCCACCAGTTGCCACTGGATTCCCTGGTGCTCGTGCAGCGGCTTCCCGAAGACGACGCGCTCCTGGGCGTACTTCACGCTCTCGTCGATGCAGTACTGCGCCGCACCGAGCGACGACGCCGCCTGCCGGATCCGGTTCTCGTGGACGAACAGTTGAGCGCAGTCGAGGCCGCGGCCGACCTCCCCGACCACGGCGCCTCCCGGGACCCGCACGTCGTCGAGATGGACCTCGGAGTGATCGCTGGGCATGTTGAACGTCCAGTGGTTGAACGGAACGGAGAAGCCCGGCGCGTTCGTCGGTACCAGGAATGCCGTGATCCCGTCGGCCTTGCCTGCCTGCCCGGACGTGCGCGCGAACACGAGGTCGACCTCGGAGCAGTCGACGAGGCTGTTGAAGCGCTTCGCCCCGTTGATGATCCAGTCGTCGCCGTCTCGCCGGGCCATCGTCTCCAGGTACGTCGCGTCGCTGCCGTGTCCGGGCTCGGTGAGGCCGAATGCGATCTCGATGTCGCCGCGGATCAGTGGTTCGAGGTACTGCTCCCGCTGTTCGTCGGTGCCGTACTCGTGCAGCACGAGGGCGAGCGGCAAGTTCGCGACCACCGATGCCTCGTCGGCGTGGGGGAAGTGCAGACCGGAGCCCCTGGTGAGAAGGTGTTCGCGGACGACGGCCATCGCGAGGTTGCTCCCGTCGTTGCCGCCGAGCGCCCGGGGCAACGGGAACCGGAAGAACCCGGCGGCGTCGGATCGGCGCCGCGCCTCGAGCAGCAACTCGCGCCACTCCTGCTTGGGGAACCCGTCCCGTTCCCAGTCGGTGCGGGCGTACTCGCGGCGGTGGTCGAAGAACTGCGGGTGCTTGGCCTCGAGCGGGCTGATCTCGCGATCGATGAACGCGTCGAGGTCGGTGACGAACTGCTGCACATCGTCGGGAATGGTCCAGTCCATAGGGCGTCCTCCGCTTCGGTTTCCTGATGCATCGGACGGTAGGGAGCGGCGGCACCCACGGCCACGAGGCCGCCGCGCCGCACTGTTGATTTCTCCAGTGCCCGGACCGACTCGTCCTGTGGACGTCGCGGTCGCCGTGGTTGCATGCGGCCATGCTGAAGCTGAACGGGATCGACGAATTGGTCGCGCGGGTCGGCACCGACCTCGGCGCGACGGACTGGTACGCCGTGACCCAGGACCGGATCACGGCGTTCGCCCACGACACCGAGGACTTCGAGCGGATCCACCTCGACTCCGAGCGGGGCCGGGAGGCCGGATTCGGCGGCACGATCGCCCACGGAATGTACACACTCTCGCTCGGGCCGAGGTTCCTGTACGAGATCTTCGCGATGACCGGGCACTCGCTGGGGCTCAACTACGGTTTCGACACGGTGCGCTTCCTGAACCCCGTCCGGGTCGGTTCCCGGATCCGCATGACGGCGCGACTGCAGGATGCGCGACCGATCGACGGCGGGTATCGGTTCACGATCCGGCAGACCTTCCAGATCGAGGGTCACGACAAACCTGCCTGCGTCGCGGACGCGGTCGTGGCCTACTTCCACTAAAACAGAAGGAGTGACGTTCATGCGCGCAGTCGTCGTCGAGGAACTGACCGGTCCGGAGGCCGCGACGTTAACAGCGGTACCCGAACCGCACGGCGCCCACCCCCGGGCGGACGGGCAGCGACTGCTCGTCGACGTGCACGCCGCCGGCCTGTCGTTCATCGACCCCCTGCAGACCTGGGGGAAGTACCAGAACGGCGTGCCCACACCATACGTATGTGGCAGCGAGTTCGCGGGTGTCGTGGTCGAGGCACCGGTCGGCACCCACCTCCAACCGGGCGACCGGGTCGGCGGAATCGTGTGGCACGGCGCGCTCGCCGAGCGGGCCCTGGCACTGCCCGACTACACGGTGAAGATCCCGCCGTCGATGTCGTTCGTCGAAGGCGCGGCGCTCTACATGAACTACTCGACGTCCTGGTACGCGCTGCACCGGGCCCAGGCTCGGCCGGGCGAGTACGTGCTCGTCCACGGCGCGGCGGGTGGGGTGGGCACCGCGGCGCTCGACCTCGCGGACACGTTCGGGGTGAAGGCGATCGCCGTCGTGTCCAGCGACCGGAAGGAGGAGGTCGCGCGCCACCACGGCGCGCACGCGGTGGTGCGGTCGGACGGGCCGTGGCTCGACGAGGTGCGCGCCCTCACCGACGGGCGCGGCGTGCACGTGGTGATCGACCCGGTGGGCGGCGACCGGTTCACCGACTCGCTCCGCGCACTGCGCCAGGGCGGGCGACTCGTGGTCGTCGGATTCACCGGCGGCTCGATTCCCACCGTCAAGGTCAACCGCCTGCTCCACCGCAATCTCACCGTCACGGGAATCACCATGGACAACATGGAAACCGAGTATCCCGGGACTTTGCGGATGGTCCGGGACGCCGTCGAGTCACTGGCCGCCGAGGGACGGATACGCCCGTATGTCGGGGCCACGTTCCCGCTCGAACAGTCGGCGGCCGCACTGCGTGCGCTCGATGACCGGGCCGCGCTCGGCAAGGTCGTCGTCGAGGTGGTACCCCGCGGTGTTACCTCTGAGGTGCCACCCGTGCGCCGAGGACGGTGAGGCCGCGCTCGACCACCTCGGCGAGGCTCTCCGCGGCGACGACCAGGGCGGGGTCCGGGTCGGGGCGCCTCCGGTTGCGTTTGACGAAGACCGACATCGTCGACGCCGTCTTGTAGTAGCAGTAGGCCAGGAACCAGTCCAGGTCGGGAACCGGACCGTCACGCTCGGCGCGATAGGCCGCGAGGAGTTCGCCGCGCGACGGCATCCCGGTTCCCGCCGCGACGTCAGCTGCCGGACGGGACCGCCGGAACCGGTGCGCGGGGTCGGTGTGCATCAGCAACCACGCCAGATCGGTGCGGGGATCGCCGACCGACCAGATCTCCCAGTCGATGATCGCGGCGAGGTCGTCGCCCGCGAACAGCATGTTCGCGAGCCGGTAGTCGCCGTGCAGCAGGGTGGGAGCGACCGGTGCGGGGATGCGGTCCGCCAGCGCGGCGTGCAGTTCGGCGTGACGAGGCGCGATGTCGTCGTCGACGGTGTCGAGCAGGCGCTGCCAGCGTGCAAGTTCTTCCGCGACGGTGACCACCGGTTCGTCCCCGACTCCCAGCGCGACGGGGTCGAGGTTCTGCATCCGCGCGAGCATCCCTGCGGCTCCGTGGGCGCGGACGGCAACCGTGTCAGCGGAAGGCGGGGAGCCGGCTTCGTCGAGGAGAGGTTCGTAGGACTGTCCGTCGACAAGGGTCATGCCGAAGAACGGTGGCCGTTCGTGTGTTCCGCTCTCCTCGAAGAGGATCGCCGGCACCCGGACGCCGGGTGCCGCGCCGAGGAGACGGATGATCCGCGCCTGCCGGAGGACGTCGCGGTTGCGGACCGGTTCCAGTCCGGGCGGTGCCATCTTGAGGACGACGCCCGCGTCGGGCAGGCCGGGGCGGCTGAGCACGGCCCGGTAGGTCAGGCTCGACACCCCACCCGGCAGCGCCGAGGACGCCGAAATTGCGGCTCCCGGCCATCGGCGATCCGCGGCCGCCGTCGCCCGTGTGGTCAGCGTGTTCACGTCGAATTCCGTCACGACTCCACGATCGGGCCGGTCGGCCGGTACCGCAAACACGCGAGCCGCTGTCACTGAAGAAATCCACAGTGCTCCCTCGGCGGTTGCTTCGGATGATCTCCGGTGCGTGGTAGAGCTTGCCTATGACATCGATCAGCGGATATCGGTCCCGGAACGATGCTGGGCTGGAGCGGTTCTCGTTGCACGGCAAGGTCGTGGTGGTGACCGGGGCGTCGTCCGGTCTCGGTGTGGCCTACGCGCTCGCCCTGGCTCGCGCGGGTGCCGACGTCGTCCTCGGGGCGCGGCGTGGAGACAAACTGGCCGAGACCGCGGAGCAGGTGCGGAAGTACAACCCCCGCGTGGTGGCGGTGGAGACCGACGTGACGCAGGTGGACCAGTGCGACCGCCTCGTCGAAGCCGCCGTCGAGGCATTCGGGCGGGTGGACGTCCTCGTCAACAACGCGGGCACCGGCGGTGAATACCACCCCGTGACGGAGGATCCGCCCGACCATTTCCGGTCCGTCGTCGACGTGAACGTGCACGGCTCCTACTGGATGATCCAGGCGTGCGCGCGGGTGATGGGCCGCGGCAGTTCGATCGTGAACGTCTCCAGCGTCATGGCGCTCACGACGGCGAAGATGCCCGCCGCCGCGTACAGCGCGAGCAAGGCGGCCGTTCTCGGGCTGACCCGCGACCTCGCCGCGCAACTCGGTCCGAGCGGAATCCGGGTGAATGCCATTCTGCCGGGTGTCTTTCCGTCCGAGGCGACGGCGCACTACAGCGAGAACTACAAGCGCAAGATCGTCGACGCGCGGATACCCCTCGGACGGATCGGTGACCCCGCGGACATCGCCGCGGTGGTGGTGTTCCTGGCGAGCGACGCGTCCGCGTATGTCACCGGGGTGAGTCTGCCCGTCGACGGCGGCGTGCTGGTGAACTGAGCACGCGCGAACGCTATCGGTGCTGCGCCACCGAGGAGGTCACGGTGCGGGTGTTGAGGCCGTCGCCCGCGTCGACGGTGAGGAACTGGCCGGTTACGCTGCGAGCGGTGGGGGAGGCGAAGAACGCGACGGCGTCGGCGATGTCGGCCGGGTCGACGAATCCGTTGGGCATCGACGCGAGCCACGCGTCCTGGATGTCCTGGGGCATCGACAGGATGCCGGAACTCGCGGTCATCCCGGGCAGGACGGCGTTGGCGGTGATGCCGAGTGCGACGTTCTCGGCAGCAACGGTCTTCACCAGACCGAGCAGGCCGGCCTTCGTGGTGCTGTACGACACCTGGGCCGGCATGCCCTGCGTGCCTGCGGTACTGGAGATGACGACCACGCGGCCGTATTCCCGTTTGCGCATCCCCGGTAGGCACTGCTGGAGTACTCGGAAGGTCCCGGTGAGGTTGACCTCGAGGTCCTTTCGCCACTTGTCGATCGACAGACTGTGTGCGGCGCCGAACATCGTCGTCAGACCGGCATTGGCCACGTAGACGTCGATGTCGTCGAGGGGCGGCAGTTCGTCGCTGGACATGTCGGCCTGGTACGTACACCCGGATGCGCGGTCGAGCGTGACCACCTCCATCCCGTCGGCTTCCAGTCGGGCGACGATGGCCTTGCCGATGCCACCCTCACGTGCGGCACCGGTCACCAGTGCCTTGCGGCGGTGCGGGTCGGTCATGCGGATCTCCGTTCGTCGGGCAGCGCGTTGTTTTCGTTCCACTTGTCTGCGCAACGGCTTTCGAGGTGGAAGGCCGGATGGTCGCGAAGTCGGAGGACGAGAAGCGCGGTGTGGATGCTCAGTTGATGCGACGCGTCACCGGTGACGTCGAGGCCGGTGAGGGCGTGCACTCGCGACAACCGGAGGCGCACCGTGTTCTCGTGCACACCCAGACGCGTGGCGGTGCGGCGCATGCCGCGATTCTGCTCGAACCAGACTGCCAGGGTGCGAATCAGTTCGGTCGACGTCGCGTCGTCATCGAGGAGAGGGCCGAGCATGTCGTCGATGTAGTGCCGGATGGCGGAGATCTCGCCGTTCGCGAGGAACAGGCGGGCCGGGCCCAGATCGTCGACGGCGAGAACGCGATGTCCCGTTCCGTGGGTGAAACGGTCGATGCAACGCACCACCTCCCGTGCCTCGCGGTAGGCGCGGGTGAACGAATCGGGATCGTACACGGACGATACCCCGGCGATCAGACCTCCCGTCGGGCTCAGTGCGGCGGCCGCCGCACTGAGGGTCGCGGTGATGCGCCGGACGACGGTCGGGGACGCGACGTGCTCCGGTGCCTCGATGAGTAGGAGGATTCCCTCCGAACCGCGAGTCGACAGCACCTCCATGCCGAGAGCACGCTCGGTGTGCTCGGCGAGGGAGCGGTCGAGATCGTCGGGCGCGCCGTCGGATTCGCGGACATACACCAGGGACCGGCGGGCGTGGACGTTCACGCCGAGGTATTCGGCACCGGCCGCGAGATCGGCCCAGGCGCCGGAGCCGCGAACGAGTTGGCGGGCGAGTGCGGACCGCGCATTCCAGGCCACCCGGGTGATGCGACGCTGAGTAAGGAATTGCGCGCCGATGCGGCGGGCACAGCGGAGGGTCACGTACTCGTCCGTGGGATGGAACGGCGTGGGTTGTTCGTCGACGACGAGCCATCCGAGGTGCTCGCCGCGTTCGACGATCGCGCTGAGGATCTTGCGCCGCGACAACCCGGTGCCGAGTTCGGCCGGCAACAGCACGGGTTCCGCGCTGGTCGGGGTGATCGCGTGCTCGCGCACGATCTCGCGCAGTGGTGGGAACGTGGTCTGCCTCCCGGCATCGGGCCGGGAGGACGCGACGACGTGTCCCTGGCGGTCGAAGAGGGTGACGGCTTTGCCGGTGGCCTCCGAACAGACCCGGACGATCGCGGACAGGCAGTCGACGGCGACCGCGGCGTCGTCGAGAAGCTCGTCCAACGCGCTGAGCGGAAGGTGCCTACGGTCGGTGTGCTCGTCGGAGGTGGACATCACACGGTCAGCGGTGATGGGTGAGCAGAAGTGTGCGGACAGACGCCGCGTGCTCGATCGCCGCCTCCATCGACGTCGTCGCCGGCACCAGAGTGATGTTGTCCGCACCTGCCTCGACGAACGAGTTCAGCCACTCGGCCACCTGCTCGGGTGTTCCGGCGGGGGCCAGATGGCGGAATTTGTCGCGCGGCAACTGGTACAACGCCTGCATCTTCTCGCCGACGAGCCGGTCCGCGACCGCGGCATCCTTGTCGAGCCCGCACCAGACGTTGACGCCGAACGAGTCGGGTGCCCGGTCTTCCTTCGCTGCCGCATCGAGAATGGCGGTACGGGTCTCGGCGAACCGGCGTGGAGTGCAGAAGATGCCGAGCCAGCCGTCGCCGTAGCGGGCGGTGCGGCGGATGGCGGATTCACCGCGGCCACCGATCAGAATCGGCACCGCCGGCTGCGGCGCAGGCAGGATGCGTGCCCGGTCGAGGGTGAAGAATTCACCATGGTGGGTCACTTCCTCGCCGGTGAGGACGGCGCGCAGCACCTCGAGCGTCTCGTCCAGGCGCCGGCCACGAGTGCTGGGGTCGACCCCGCTGTTCGAGATCTCGGAGCGGTCCTCACCGCCCACGCCGGCGCCGAGGACCAGCCGTCCGGGTGCGATCTGCGACAGCGTCGCGATCTGGCGCGCGGCGAGCATCGGGTGACGCAGGCCGAGCAGGTAGACGCCGATGATCACCGACAACGTGTCGTGGCTGGACAGGACGGACGTGGCCGAGACCATGCCGTCGAACCCGGTTCCGCCGTGGAAGCTGATGTGGTCGCCGACGGTGATGTGGTCGAGACCCGCCTCCGCCGCGGAATCGAGGAGCAGTCGCCGATCGGCGGGCTTCGGGACGAGGAGTGCATCTGTGACCGACAATCCCACTCTGATCGACACCCTGATCTCCTCTCATGCGAATGGACTGACCATAAACTCAACCGCGGGGCTCTGGCAAGGGGCGGGTTGGGGCAACCGATTGGTCAGAGCATCGAACTGCCACCGTTCACGCTGATCACCTGACCGGTGACGTAGGACGCCTCCTCCGAGGCGACGAAGGCGACTGTGGCCGCGACTTCTTCGACGGTCCCCGGTCGATCCATCGGGATGAGGTTGCGCATCTGGGCACCGAAGACCGCCATGTCCTCTTTCACTTCAGGAGCCGCGGACGCCAATTTGGCTGCGGCCTCTGGTGTCTCGATCCACGCGGGGGCGACCGTGTTCACGGTGATTCCGGAATGCGCGAACTCCCGTGCCAGTCCGGTTCCGAACGCATGGACCCCGCCCTTGGCGGCGTTGTAGATCGCGTGCCGGCACAGACCGTTGCGCACGGATTCCGCTCCTATGTGCACGATCCGGCCGTAACCGGCGTCCACCATGTGGGGCAGCGCTTCTAGAGTGGTGTACAGAGTCGTCCAGAGATTGCGGTCGATGGTGGCCCGCAAGGTCTCCTCGGTGTGGTCGAAGGTGGGAAGGATGACGCCACCGCCCGCGCAGTTCACCAGCACGTCTACCGCGCCGCGTTCCGTGACAGTCCGTCGGACGAGTTCGGCGGCGTCCTCACGTTGTGAGAGATCTCCGACGATGGTGATCACCGACGCCGCGTTGCCGGGGCGAAGGTGCTCGGCCACCGCCTCCACCGCGTCGGCACTGATGTCCCCGAGGACGAGGTCCGCCCCCTCGTCTGCGAGTCGCACGGCGATGGCGCGGCCGATGCCGCTGCCGGCCCCGGTGACAACCGCAGTCCGGCCCTTGAATCTGTTCATGTGGGGTACTGCCTTCCGCTGGAATATGTGGGACGCGAGAGTGTTCAGTCTTCGTTCGTCGCTATGTACACCCGGCCGTCGGTTACCACGGTCCGGTACTTCGTCAACGCCAGCACCGCGGGAAAACACAAGGGTGCTCCGGTACGGACATCGAAGCGGGCCATGTGAAGCGTGCAAAGTACCTCGTGCCCCTCGAGTTCGCCCTTCTCGCCGAGCGACCATTTCTCGTGACTGCAGGAATCGGAGGTCGCGTAGAACTCGCCGTCGACCCGGTAGACGGCGATCCCGCCATCCGCCTCCAGTCGAAGGGTTTCACCGTCGGTCAGATCTTCCTCGTCGCACGCGAAGATCAGTGCTGCGGTTGATATTTCCGGTGCCATGATGGGCCCTCTCGTGATGCGCGGATACGGTGCGCGGTGACAGTTCAGATGATGAAACTGATCTTGCCCTGGGGATCGAGCATGTCGTGAGCGAGAACGGCCCGCTTCCGGCGGATCAGGAAGGAGGTACCTCGAGGTGTCAAGTCGTAGTCGTAGCGGCCGACGTACGTGTCGAACTTGCCGGCTTTCGCGCGGTTGATGATGAAATTGGCTGTTACGAAGATCGACTCGCCGGTTTGGTCCAGGATTCGCACGTTGCCGACGATCCGACTGGTCTGTGAATGGGGAAATTCGGCATGCGCCTCCGGCTTCTTGAGACGAATCACCCTCTGCTCGAGCATGGTGCGGCCGTCGTGGATGAGTGACCACGTGAGACCGGGGTCCGCGTCCGGCCGATCCGTGGCGGGCACTTCGTACGTGCAGTCGAGTGTGAACAGGTCGAGCCACTCCTCGAGCCGCCATTCATCGATCAGGCCGGCTTCGTGGAACAGGAATTCCTCGACGGCGTTGCGCGTCGTGATGGTTGGTGTCTCTGACACGGAAGTCATGGGGGTGTCCTTCTGAGGTGACTGGCGGATAGGAGGCTTATCGAACGAGGTCAGGCGTCGGCAGCCTGCTTGTCGAAGGGAACGAACGACGTGCCTTCGGTGGGGAGTTGCTGTCCGGTGATGCGCCGGTTCCATTCCCGCCACCAGGACCGCATCTGCAGTTCGTCGTTGGCCGCCGGCACGGGCTTGCCCATTCCCTTCGACACGTCGGACCAGCCGACCTCGCCGCGTGCACCGAACCCCTTCTGCGCCTGTTCGAGGGCCTCGACGTCGTCGGGGGTCGCGAGACCCGCCGGTCCCCAGAAGGTGAGTGCATTGTTGATGCGGTATCTGACGAACTCCTCGTCGACACCCTTGGGGATGATCTGCCAGCCGGTGACGAGTGTCTCCGATGAACTCACCGGGTAGAACGTGCGCAGCGTCAACCCGAAGCTGAGATCGATCAGGATGAGGCTGGGAAAGAACACCGAATTTCGCGCCAAACCGAACATCGCGTTGGCATAGTTCTCACCGAAGGACTGTTCAGCCTGCGACCGCAGGCCGGCGAGGGTCCGCTTGACGCTGTCGGTGGCCAGGGGAAGTCCGTTGGCCGGATACATCAATGTGGCGTGCCCGTTGGGGAATTCGGTACCCATACCGGCGGGCGCCACACCGTTGACGGTCTCCTTGCCCAGCATCGGTGGAGTGGCACCGAGTTCCATAATCATTTCGAAGTAGGTGTGGTGAACGGACTTGGCGTGATACCCGTCGATACTGTTCTCGACGAGGAGCTTCCAGTTGGCTTTGAGTGAGTACTTGTGGGTTCCCTCCAGGATCGCGACGCCTTCGGGGGACTGATCGGCTGCCAGATCGATGAAATAGCGGGCGTCGCCGAGGTACGTCAGCAGATCAGGCGCGTCGGGATCGAAGTTCACGAAGTAGAGCCCCCGGTAGGAGTCCACCTGGGCCGGGGACTGCAAACCGTTGTACACGGCAGCCGGCTCGCTCTTGTAGTCCTCGTTGCCGGGCACATTGACCAACTCGCCCGAGTTCCGGTACGCCCAGCCGTGGTAGAAGCAGGTGAAGATCTTCGCATTGCCGGAGCTGTGCCGACAGACGGAGGATCCGCGGTGCAGGCAGGTGTTGAGCAGCACCCGGACGTCACCGTGGCGGTCGCGGTTGAAGATCACCGGTCGGCCGCCGACGTCGCGGGTCTGGAAGTCGTTCTTGCCGGGTATTTCGGACTCGTGTCCGACGTACAGCCACGTCTTGTCGAAGATCTCTTTGCGCTCGCGCTGCAACACGTCCTCGGAAGTGAAGGCTTCACGGTTGACCCGGAAAAGGTTGTTCTCGCGGTCGTCGATGATGAATTGCTCTGCGGTCATGGGGCTGATCCGTTCTGGTGAGTGAGGGCCGCGCCGGCGGCGTGAGTCAGTGGTGGTCGGCGACGCTGGGATCGGTGGTGGTGAGGTCCCGGAAGAGCCAACTGTCGGGATCGGAGCCGGTGGCCGGGACGACCAGCACGGCCGTGGGGCCGATTGCCATCCAGTTCCGTCCGTCGTCGTCCGGCTCGGCGGGCAGGATCTCCACGGTGGTGAAGACTTCGTTGCTGAGGTCGTGCGTCCCGATGATCACGTTGACCTTGCAACCCTCGGTTTCGATGTGGAGGATCTTGTCCGGACCACCCTTGAAATGCTGGATCTGACGCATGGTTGCCCTCCTTATCGGGCCGGTGTCTGTTCGCCGACGAGGTCCGCGAGACTCCCGCCGCGACGGTGGTTCTTGCGGAACGCAGCGACTGCTCTGGGGTCGTTGACGCTGACCTGGGCGATCGGGTTGTGGTCGGCGTCGGTGTAGACGGCACGGAAGCGGCCCTCCGCGATCGCCCCCTCGCGATGGGCGAGTTCACCGAGCGAGGGCCTCCCGACTATCTGGATCCGGGAGCCGTACTGGTCCGACCACACGTACGGAAGCTGCGGTGCAGGGGGTTCGGCACCGGTCACGATCGCGGCGACCGCATCGGCCTGTTCGCCGGCGTTGGTCCAGTGTTCGATGCGCGCCCGGACTCCCAGCAGCGGATGTCGACGCAGGGCGAGGTCGCCGATGGCAAAGATCGACGGGAATCCCTCCACCTCGAAGGCGTCGCTGCAGTGCACCCCGCCGTCGATGGGAAGCCCACTGTCCTCGAGCCACTGAGTGTTGGGTACTGCGCCGACGCCGACGACGACGAGGTCCGCCGGTACTTCGCTTCCGTCGGCAAGGACGACGCCCTCGACGTGCTCACTGCCCCGGAAACACTCCACCCGCGCTCCGGTGATGAGCTGGGCACCGCCGAGTGTGTGGATCGACGCGATTTCGCGTCCGACCTCGTCGCCGAGAACCTGACTCATCGGGATCTCGAGTGCCTCGATCAGGGTGACGTCGAGGCCGCGCCCCCGCGCCGCGGACGCAAATTCGGCGCCGATGAAGCCTGCGCCAATCACCGCCACCCGAGGTCTGCCGGTGAGAGCTTCTCGCAGGGCCGTAGCGTCGTCGAGCGTTCGCAGCGTGTGAACCCCCGCCGGCACGGCGGGAACGGGGAGAGTGCGTGCGTGAGCACCGGTGGCGATCACCAACTGCTCGTACGAGAACTGCTCACCGGTGTGGGTGACTACCACCCTCCGTACCGGGTCCAGAGCGGTGGCTCGCACGCCCAGCCGGACGTCGAGGGCGAATTCCGCTGCGAGCTCCGGTGTGAGGAGCCGCGGAACATCCGTGGCGTGTCCCTCGGCCAGGAGGTCCTTGGACAGAGGGGGTTTGTCGTACGGCCAGTGCTCCTCGCTCTCCAGGAGCATGATGCGCCCGGCGAACCCGCGCTGCCGCAATGCGATTGCTGTTCTGGTGCCTGCAACCGAGGCGCCGACGATCAGGAAGGACATAGTCGAAACGTAGCCACGTATCACGCCCGGGTGGTGTGCAGTTCCGGCGGCTGGAACCGCGACCTGGTGACGAGTCGGCGAGCATGCAGCCTGGCTAGCGTCGACTGACGCCCGTCCGCGGCAGGATCCGCAGAATGACGGCACCTGCAACGTTGGCGGCGACGGCTGCCGCCGCCACGCCCAGCAATGTGGCAGTCGTGCCGATCGCATGGGAACTGTGCAGCCATGCGATCGCCGTCGGTAGTCCGAACCCCAGGTAACCCAGGCAGTAGACCCGGCCGGTCATCGTCCCCAGCCGGCCGGGCGGGGCCAATCGCTCGCAGTCACGCAAGCACCCGACCAACGTCAATCCGTATCCGATGCCCAGCACGGATGCCGCGACCACGACCAGCCAGATCGACGCGGTTGCGGCGGCAACGGCGGCGGCGAGCGTGCCGGTCACGAAGAGTGTCAGTCCGATCCTGCGGGCCGGGCCCGATCGTCCCGCCGTGTGCCCGACGAGTCGCTGCGCGACGAAGCCCAGTCCCAAACTCAGTAGACACAGCAGTCCGGAGAACGCTGTGTCGAAGCCTTCCAGCTGAGGTGCCACGATGGGCGGGAGCACCGCGTAGGCGATGCCGAGGGCGCCGAAGATCCACGGTGCCGCGGGTATCACCAGGAGGTGGAATGCGCGGGGAAGTGGTATTCGATTCCTCTCCAACGGTTCTGGCCGAGCGTGCACCGTGCTTGTCGTCGGCGATCGCGTGATCAGCACGGCTACTGCTGCGCAGAGCGCCCCGTGCAGCAGAAAAGGCGCGGTGGTCGGTGCGGGAACCCACTGGGCGAGGACGCCCGCGGAACCTGCACCCATCGCGAAGCCGCTCGTCAGGCTCATGGCCGACGCTCGTGGAGCACGGCCGGGTGTGGTGGTCAGCGAGTCGAGCGCCAGCCCGCCGACCACCATCCCGATCCCCAGGGCCATGCCGGTCGCCATTCGCCCGGCGAACATCAGTGCGGGGTCGTGTGACCCGGCAGCGACCAGGATCGAACCCAGCGCGCTGGCGGGTACGGCGAGAACGAGGGGAGTCCGGGTGCCCCAGCGGGCGGCCAGCCGATGCGCAAGGAGGAGCGACGGGATCAGGCCGATGACATACGCGAACAGCAGTGTGTTCACGGCGAGTTCGCTGAACCCGCGTTCCGCCCGGTACATGGTCAGTAGCGGAGTGAACTGATTGCCGCCCCACGCGACCACGAACATTGCCGCACAGAGTGAAAACCAGTTCCGGTCGCGATGCCCGGCTTGCAGCGATCTTTCCGGGGCAGGTGGTGATATTTCGGCCGGTACGGACTGCGGTCGGGGCATCGGACACTTCCTGGATTGGCGGAGGCGGAAAC
>NZ_JBHUSF010000178.1:0-17723 GCF_042673295.1 Rhodococcus sp. NPDC057014 | reverse complement strand
CTCCCTTACAGCTTGACCATCGGGACGCCACCGATCAGCATCAGCCGGACCTTGCCCGCGCTGCCGAAATCGATCGTGACCGTCGCGGTCGGCCCGGCCCCCTTGGTCTCGAGGACCGTGCCCAGGCCGTACTTGTCGTGGCTGACCCGGTCGCCGACCGCGAGCACCAGATTGTTGTTGCGGGAGCGCGCGGCGCCGAAGCTCGGAGTGCCTGCGGACCCGCCGCCGTAACCGGAACCGCCGCCGAATCCCTGCCCGTAACCCGATCCACGCGCGCGGCCACCGCCGATCGCGCCACCGGACCCGATACGGGGGCCCGGGTCCTCGCGGCGCCAGTGCACGAGATCCGACGGGATCTCCTGCAGGAACCGCGACTCCGGGTTCTGGATGGGCTGACCCCACGCCGACCGCATGACGGCCCGCGTCAGGTACAGCCGCTGCCGGGCACGGGTGATGCCCACGTACGCGAGCCGCCGCTCCTCCGACAGTTCCGTCGGGTCGCCGAGCGCGCGCATGTGCGGGAACTGGCCGTCTTCCCACCCGGTGACGAAGACGACGGGGAACTCGAGCCCCTTCGCGGTGTGCAGCGTCATCAGCGTGACGACGCCTTCGTCGTTGTCGGGCAGTTGATCGGAGTCCGCGACGAGGGACACCCGTTCGAGGAAGGCGGCGAGGGAACCGGGGTCGGGTTCACCGTCCCTGGCGTCGACGTCGCCGTCCTCCGGCGGTTCCACCAGCCCGGCGGCGTTCCGCGCGTCGGAGCTGAACTCCCGCGCCACGCTGACGAGTTCGTTGAGGTTGTCGAGGCGCGCCCCGTCCTGAGGGTCGCTGCTCGCCGCGAGTTCGGCGCGGTAGCCCGTCCGCTCCAGGACCGCTTCCACGACGTCCCCGATGTCGCCGAGCTGGTCGGGGACGACGTCGTCGGCCGTGGTCTCGGGTGGCATCAGCACCCGCAGTCCGTCCATCAGCTCGAGGAACGACGCGATCGCCTTCTGGGAGCGGGTGTTGAGCAGCCGCACGCGGCCCTCCCCACCGTCCCGCAGCGCCTCGGCGAAGCTGATGCCCCGCTGCTCGGCGTGGACGGCCACGCACGCCTCCGCGCGGTCGCCGATGCCCCGGCGCGGCGTGTTGAGGATCCGGCGCAGGCTGACGGTGTCGTCCTCGTTGGCGAGGACCCGGAGATAGGCGACGATGTCGCGCACCTCCTTGCGCTCGTAGAACCGCACCCCGCCGACGACCTTGTACGGAACGCCGAGCCGGATGAAGATCTCTTCGAGCGCGCGGGACGAGTTGTTGGTGCGGTAGAACACGGCGACGTCGGCGAACTTGGCATCGCCCGAATCGACGAGCTTGTCGATCTCGGACGCCACGAACGACGCCTCGTCGTGTTCGTTGTCCGCGACGTAGCCGGTGATGAGCTCGCCCTCGCCCGAATCGGTCCACAGCCTCTTCTCGCGCCGGCCGGTGTTCTTGGAGATCACCGAGTTGGCGGCCGACAGGATGTTCTGGGTGGAGCGGTAGTTCTGCTCCAGCAGGATGGTGCGGGCGTCCGGGTAGTCGCGTTCGAACTCCTCGATGTTGCGGATGGTGGCGCCGCGGAACGCGTAGATCGACTGATCCGCGTCGCCCACCACACACAGCTCGGCCGGGGTGACCCGGTGGTCGGCGTCTTCGCCGTCCGCGGTGCTCCCAACCAGTTCCCGCACCAGCATGTACTGGGCGTGGTTGGTGTCCTGGTATTCGTCGACCAGCACGTGCCGGAACCGTCGGCGGTAGTACTCGGCCACCTGGGGGAACGCCTGCAGCATCGCGACCGTCTCACCGATCAGGTCGTCGAAGTCCAGTGCATTCGCCGAACGCAACCGCTGCTGGTAGTGCCCGTACACCCTGGCGATCAGCCGCGGCAGTTCCGCCGGCTCCGTGTCGGCGTCGGCACTCGCCTGCTCCGGGTCGATCAGCTCGTTCTTGAGATTCGAGATGTGAGTGGCGAGCAACCGCGCCGAGTAGCGCTTGGTGTCGATGTTCAGATCCTTGGCGATCATCGTCAGCAGTCGCCGCGAATCGTCCGCGTCGTAGATGGAGAAGTTCGAGTTGAGGCCGGGAAGCAGCGCCGCCTGGGCCCGCAGGATCCGCACACAGCTGGAGTGGAACGTGGACACCCACATGCTGTTGGCGCGGGGACCGACGAGGTGCGCGACCCGTTCCCGCATCTCGGCGGCGGCCTTGTTGGTGAACGTGATGGCCAGGATCTGTCCGGGCATCACCCCCCGCTCGGCCAGCAGATAGGCGATGCGGCGGGTGAGCACAGCCGTCTTGCCCGAGCCCGCGCCCGCGACGATCAGCAGCGGAGATCCGGCGTGCACGACCGCTTCCCGTTGCGGTGGGTTGAGGCCCTGGAGGAGCGCATCGGACCCCGTGCGCGCCGGAGCGGCGGTGTGCGGAGTCGATGTGGCGCTCAGGGGAGAAGCGGTGCCGGAGATAGTGTTCATCAACTATCAAACTTACCGGCGTGTACCGACAGCGTCACAGCGGCTTGGCCTGCGCGGTACCGCCATGGCAAACTGGTACACATGTTCAGTCCGCCGTCGCGCCCCCTGTGGCGATTTTTTTACGGGTACCGGCCTCCGGTGCCCGTGAACTGAACAGCTCACGAGCCCCGAGGTCCGCACCGGATCCGGGGCTTTTTTCGTCAAATGAGCCTGGATCGGTAACGACTGGAGCCACAACAACGATCCAAGTTCTGACAAGAGGGAGACGAACCAATGAGCACTCAGACCGTCGCTTCAGCCGCCAAGGAAACCGCTGTTCCCACCAGCGAGGCCGAGATCGAAGTTCTCCGCCAGGAGATCGACAAGCTCGACGCCGAGATTCTCGCCGCGATCAAGCGCCGCGCCGAGGTCTCGCAGCTCATCGGGCGCACCCGGATGGCGTCCGGCGGTCCCCGCCTCGTCCACAGCCGTGAGATGAAGGTGCTCGAGCGGTTCAACGAGCTGGGCCAGGAAGGCCACACGCTCGCCATGCTGCTGCTGCGCCTCGGGCGCGGCCGCCTCGGTCACTGAGTTCCCGACGCGGCCGCCCGTCCCTCGACGACGGTCGTCACGGTTCGAGTGCCACGTACTTGGTCTCCAGGTACTCCTCGATGCCTTCACTGCCCCCTTCGCGCCCGAAGCCTGACGCTTTGACGCCGCCGAAGGGGGCAGCGGTGTCCGAGATGACCCCGCGGTTGACGCCCACCATGCCCGATTCGAGGGCGTCGGCCACCCGCAGCGCACGATCCAGATCGCGGGTGAAGATGTACGCGGCGAGGCCGAACTCCGTGTCGTTGGCCGCGGCGATCCCTTCCTCCTCCGTGTCGAACCCGGCGATCGCGGCCACCGGTCCGAACACCTCCTCCTTCAGGATCCGAGCCTGGGCGGGAATCTCGTCCAGCACCGTCGCCGGGTAGAAGTAGCCGGGACCTTCCGGGGCGACGCCGCCGAGCCGCACCCGGGCGCCCGCGCCGACGGCGTCCTGCACCAGTTCCCCGACCTTCTCGAGCTGATCCGCGTTGATCAGCGGGCCGAGAGTCGTGTCGGGATCGGTGCCGCGTCCGAGCTTGTACGAGGACAGTTTGTCGACGAGTTTCGCGGTGAACTCTTCCCGCACACTGTTCGCGACGTGGAAGCGATTGGCCGCGGTGCAGGCCTCGCCGCCGTTGCGCATCTTGGCGAGGAGGGCGCCCGCCACCGCCTTGTCGACGTCCGCGTCGTCGAAGACCACGAAGGGCGCGTTCCCGCCGAGTTCCATCGAGGTGCGCAGCAGTCCCTTCGCCGACTTCTCGACGAGCATCCGCCCCACCCCGGTCGAGCCCGTGAACGTGAGCTTCCGCAGTCGCGGGTCGTCGATCAGCGGACCGGTCACCTCGCCCGACTTCGATGTCGGCAGCACGGACAGCACGCCCTTCGGCAGTCCCGCGTCGGCCATGACCTCGGCGAGCAGCAGCATCGTCAGCGGCGTCTCGGAGGCGGGTTTGACGATCATCGTGCAGCCGGCGGCCAATGCGGGTCCGATCTTGCGGGTGCCCATCGCGAGCGGGAAATTCCACGGCGTGATCGCCAGACAGGGCCCGACGGGCTGCTTGGTCACCAGGATGCGCCCGTTCCCCGCGGGTGCCGGGGTGTAGCGACCGGCGATCCGCACCGCTTCCTCGCTGAACCAGCGGAAGAACTCGGCGCCGTACTTGACCTCCGCCGCACTCTCCGGCAGCGCCTTGCCCATCTCCAGCGTCATCAGCAGCGCGAAGTCGTCGGCCCGGGCGGTGATCTTCTCGAACACCGCGCGCAGCAGTTCCCCGCGCTCCCGTGCCGGGGTGGCAGCCCACTCCCGCTGCACCGCCACGGCGGCGTCGAGGGCCTTCATCGCGTCGCCCGGACTGGCGTCCGCCACCTCGGTGAGGGCATCGCCGGTGGCCGGGTCGAACACGGTGAACGTGGCACCGTTCTCGGCGTCGCGCTTCTCGCCGCCGAGGAAGAGGGTCGTGGGAACGGTTCGCATGAGTTCGACAGCATCCATGACGTCCATCATGCGCCGCACCGAAGTTCGCACGGAAGTTTCGACGCGCGGGCATTAAGCTCGAATCTCGTGAGCTCAGACATCACCGGAACCGCTGCCTGGCAGAAATTGCGTGATCATCACGCTCGGATTCAGACCGTCCATCTCCGAGAACTGTTCGAGAAGGACCCGGCACGCGGGCAGGACCTCACCGTCTCGGCCGGCGACCTGTACATCGACTACAGCAAGCACCGCGTCGACCGCGACACGATCGGATTGCTGCTCGAGCTGGCACGCAGCGCCGACCTGGAGGCCCGCCGTGACGCGATGTTCGCGGGCGAGCACATCAACACGTCCGAGGACCGCGCCGTTCTCCACACCGCGCTGCGGCTGCCCGCCGACGCGTCTCTCGTCGTCGACGGGCAGGACGTCGTGGCCGACGTCCACGACGTCCTCGACCGCATGGGCGATTTCACCGATCGGGTGCGCTCCGGCGAATGGCGGGGTGCGACGGGCGAGCGCATCAAGACCGTCGTCAACATCGGCATCGGTGGATCGGATCTGGGTCCGGTGATGGTGTACCGCGCTCTGCGGCACTACGCCGACGCCGGCATCAGCGTGCGGTTCATCTCCAACGTCGACCCCGCCGACCTGGTGCGCAGCCTGAACGGCCTCGACCCCGCCACCACCCTGTTCATCGTGGCGTCCAAGACGTTCTCGACCCTCGAGACGCTCACCAACGCCACCGCCGCCCGGCGGTGGCTGCTCGGTGGCCTGGGCCTCGGAAACGATGCAGTCGCAAAGCATTTCGTCGCCGTCTCCACTCATGCGGACCGGGTGGCGGAGTTCGGCATCGACACCGCCAACATGTTCGGATTCTGGGATTGGGTCGGCGGCCGGTACTCCGTCGATTCCGCCATCGGACTGTCGGTGATGGCGGCGATCGGCAAGGAACGTTTCGCGGAGTTCCTCGCCGGCTTCCACGCCGTGGACGAGCATTTCCGGACGGCGCCGCTCGAGGAGAACGCGCCGGTCCTGCTCGGCCTGATCGGACTGTGGTACTCGAACTTCTTCGGCGCCGAATCCCGCGCCGTGCTGCCGTATTCCAACGACCTCGTGCGGTTCCCGGCCTATCTGCAGCAGCTGACGATGGAATCGAACGGCAAGTCGGTGCGCGCCGACGGCTCCCCCGTCCCCACGTCCACCGGTGAGATCTTCTGGGGCGAACCCGGAACCAACGGACAGCACGCCTTCTACCAACTCCTGCACCAGGGCACGCGGCTCGTGCCGTCCGATTTCATCGGCTTCGGCGAGCCCACCGACGACCTGCCCACCGCGGACGGCACCGGCAGCATGCACGACCTGCTGATGAGCAACTTCTTCGCGCAGACGAAGGTCCTGGCGTTCGGCAAGACGGCCGAGGAGATCGCGGCCGAGGGCACCCCCGAGGATCTGGTGCCGCACAAGGTCATGCCGGGTAACCGGCCGTCGACGACGATCCTCGCGCCGAAGCTCACGCCGTCGGTGATCGGCCAGCTGATCGCCCTGTACGAGCACCAGGTGTTCGTCGAGGGTGTCGTGTGGGGCATCGACTCGTTCGACCAGTGGGGTGTCGAACTCGGCAAGACCCAGGCCGTCGAGCTGCAGCCGGTGCTCACCGCCGCGGAAGAACCGGCCGCGCAGAGCGATTCGTCGACGGACAGCCTGGTGCGCTGGTACCGCCGTCAGCGCGGACGGGCCTGATTCACCAGCTCTCGGTGGTGTAGACCCTGCCGGAGCGGTCCACCAGCCGGGCACGCAGTTCGTGCTGTTCGATCCACCGGATCGCGCCGATGCCGCGGGCGAGGGCGGCGACGCTGGCCGCGTACGCCCAGAGTGCGTCGTCGGCGATCACCGTCACCGTCTCCCATTCGGTGGTGGTGGGTGGTTCGGTGACCGGCGGCGCGACCGCCGTCGCCATCGCCGTCCCGTTCACCAGTTCGACCTCGCCGTCGCCGGGCACCGGGATCTGCCAGCCGCCGGCGGGACAGTGCCCGGCCGTCGCGATGACGTCGCCGATGCGCACGGCCGCCCCGCATTCGAGTTGGCGGGCGACCAGCTCCGCCGCCCGATCCACCGTGTCGGCCTTGGCGGTGTCGGTGATGTCGAACGAGGCACCCCACGGCGCGAACACGACGTCGTCGTCGATCTGGACGTCGAGGAAACTGGGTTCCGGATGCACGGTGGGGATCAGGTCCTCGTCGGGGGATTCGGTGGCGAGCGGGTTCACCGCCCCGTCGGTCATCCGGGCAGCCCACAGCGCCGAACGCAGCAGTGCGGACATGCGCCTGCTGACCTTGACGGGCGCACCCTGGGACAGGTTGACGGCGTGGATCTCGGCGTCGCCGCGGTGGATGTCGCAGACCGATTCGGCGTCGTCGATGACGGCCGCGATCAGCGCCGCGGCCTCGGGAAGGGCGGCGCCTTCGGTGACGTCGACCTCCACGACGGAACCCCACACCTTCCATTTCTCGACGCTAACCATGGTGTTCTCCGTGTGCGGTCCCGTACAGCGCTGCACTTCCAGTATGCGCCGGTTGTCCAGAGGCCGACCTCCGGCGACCGACGCGACCGGTCGTACACTTCGCTGGTGAGCGCCCGATTGAGCGTCGTCGACGAGATGTTCCTGCGCACCCACCGGGGGTGGGGAACGCCGATCGTGATGCAGGGACTGTGGCGCACCGACGGCCGGGTGGACTCCTCGACGCTCGATACCTTGATCGCCGACCTCGCGCGGGGGCCGCTGGGCAGGCGGGTGGTGCGCCCGCGGGTTCCCGGCGCGCGGCCCCGGTTCGAGCCGAGCGCGGACGCCTTTCCCGTCGAATACGCGGAGATCGGCGCCGGGGCGGTGTTGGCGTGGGCGGACGAGCAGGCCTCGTTGCCGGTGGACCCCGAACGTGGTCCCGGCTGGCGGCTGGCCTGCGCACGTCCGGCAGAAGGGGGCACGGTGCTGTCGCTGGTGTGTTCCCACGTGATCGCGGACGCCCGCGGACTGGCGGCCGCGATCGCGGCGGCGCTGCAGGGCGCCCCGCCGTCGGACGTGGGTGGGGCGGAAGGCACTGTCGCGGACATGTGGGACGCCACCCGGCTCGCCCGCCGCGTGACGGAGGGGACGGCCCGTGCGGTCGCCGGTCTGGTGGTGAGCGGGTCCCGTCGCGCGGAACTGCGCCGCTTCCTGCACGTGAGTGGCAAAGCGTCCCCCGGCACTCTTTGCCACTCACCTGTGGGGGTGGTGCTGGACGTCGACGCCGAACGCTGGGATACCGTCGCGGAGCAGGCGGGCGGCACCCCGAACAGCTTGTTCCTGACCGTGGTGGCCGAGTTGGCGCGGCGGGACGGCGAGACCCGTCCGCTGACGATCAGCGTGCCGATGGATCTGCGCGGCAAGGGCGACCCGCCGGGCACCGCGAACTCCGTCGCCGTGGTCGAGGTGGACGTGACCCCGCAGGACACCGTCGCGGACGTGCGGGCGGCGAGCCGCGCCGCGTTCGCCGCACCTGCGATGACCAGCCCGGCCGGGTTCCCGGAGGAGATGCTGCAACTGGTGCCCGACCGCGTGGCGCACGCCCTCACCGGCAACCCCGGCGAACGGGACGTGCTGTGTTCCAACATCGGACCGCTGCCCGACGCGCTCGCCACGATCGGCGGTCACCGGGCCACCGGCATCGCCACCCGCGCCGTGCATCCGGGTGTCGTGACCAGCCGCACCCGGCTGTCCGCCTACCTCAGCCGCTTCGGCGGCAGCTACACCCTCGCGCTCGAGTCGCTGGACAGCCCGGACCGCGTGACCCTCCGCGAGCGGGCAGGAGAGGTCCTCGCCCGGCACGGCCTCACCGCGCGGGCCTGGTGAGGGCTACGACCCGGTCGTGAGATCGGTGTACGGCTGCCGTGCCGACTCCGGATCGCCGTACGTGATCGCCCGCTCGCGTCGCGTCCGCGACGCCAGCGTGACCGCCCAGTTGAGCAGGGTGCCGAACCGGTTGCGGTACCCGGCGAGGAACGCGATGTGGATGGCACCCCAGGACACCCAGCCCAGGAACCCGGACATCCGGATCGGGCCTGCCTGGAGCAGCGCATGCCTGCGGGCGATGTAGGCGGCGCTGCCGAGGTCGCGGTATTTGAAGGGTGTGCGGTCGGGTGTTCCGCCCGCGATCGTGCGGGCGATGCAACCGCCGACGTGCCTGCCGCCCTGCATCGCGACCTCGGCCACCCCGGGGAGGTCGTTCAGCGACATCAGGTCGCCGATCACCCAGACGTTCGGGTGCCCGGGCACCGTGAGGTCGGGTTCGACGGCGATGCGCCCGCCCTGAATCTGCTTCACGCCGAGCGCATTCGCGACAGCGGCGGCGAACGGCACGGCCTCGACGCCCGCGGTCCACAGGACCGTGCGGGCCCCGTAGCGCTTCTTGGTGCGGGCCGCGTTCTTGGCCGTGGTCTCGATGCTGGTCTCGCAGACGTCGGTGACGTGCACACCGAGGTGCGTTTCGACGCCGACCTTGTCGAGCGTCCGCTGCGCCGCCGCGGACAGTTTGCGGTTGAACGACGGGAGAACGCGGTCGCCGCCGTGGAACAGCAGCACCCGGGCCTCACAGGGGTCGATGGACTGGAACTCGTTGGCCAGCGCGTGCACGGCGAGCTCCCGGATCTGGCCTGCGAGTTCGACTCCGGTGGGTCCGCCGCCCGCGACGGCGAACGTCAGCCACGGCCTGCGCTCCTCCGCGGTGGGCAGCGATTCGGCCATCTCGAAGGCGCAGATCAGTTTTCGGCGAATGGCGAGGGCGTCGTCGAGGGTCTTCATCCCCGGCGCCCACTGGATGTACTCGTCGTGCCCGTGGTAGGCCTGCCGCATGCCGGCGGCGACGATCAGGTAGTCGTAGGGAAGTTCGAACGTGGAGCCGTCGAAGCGGCTGGCGGTCAGGACCCGGCGGACCGCGTCGATTCCCTGCGCCTCGCCGAGGGCGACGTGCACGTTGCGGACCCCGCGCAGCAGGTGGCGCAGCGGGCTGCTGATCTCCCCCTCGGACAGCAGGCCCGTCGCGCACTGGTACAGCAGCGGCTGGAAGACGTGGCTGGTTCCGCGGTCGAGCAGGGTGACGTCCACGTCGACGTCGCGCAGCCGGCGGGCCGCGTAGATGCCGCCGAACCCTCCCCCGATGATGACGACCCGCGGTCGCGAACGCTGCAAGCCGAGGGACGAGGATTCCTGGGCGGTCGTCATAGGTCAGTCCTACACGAAGCGGGATGTCCACGCATGAGGAAGGAACCGCAACGCAACGTCGATTCCCCGCCACTTGATGCCCGGCAGCGCAGCGCGGTTCGTTTCCTTCTCGATGGCCGACACCATCGCGTCGACACCGTCGTCGAGGGTTGCCGTCAGCGCGGAACTGTCGCCGGCCTTGCTCGACATGTCGGTGGCGATGTATCCGGGGAGCAGGGTGGTCACCGCGATCGGGCTCTTCGCCAGTTCCGCGGTGAGTGCCTCGCCGAGTGCCGAGACCCCTGCCTTGCTCGCCGAATACGCCGCCTTCGGGCCGGGCAGACCGCGGTCGGCGCTGATCGAGGACACGAGCACCAGATGTCCGGAGTTCTGCTTGCGGAAGATGCCGAGCGCCGCCTCGCACTGCGACAGGGCGCCGACGAAGTTGGTGCGGGCGGTGGCGAGATTGGCGTCGGCCCGGCCCGTTCCGATCCTGGCTCCCTTGCCGAGACCCGCGTTGACGATGACGCGGTCGACTCCGCCGAGTTCGTCGCGCAGTTCGCCGAACACCCGGATCACGGCGTCGTGGTCGGTGACGTCGAGTGCGCGGACGGCGACGGCGATCCCGGGATGCGATGCCTGCAATTCGTCCCGGACGGCCTCGAGTCGTTCGACGCGTCGTGCGCACAGCGCGAGGTCTCGTCCCTGGGCCGCGAACCGGCGGGCCATCTCCGCGCCGAGCCCGGAGCTCGCCCCCGTGATCAGAATCTTCTGCCGTGTCATCCCGACACAGTATCTACTCGGCGGTAACAACGCGGGAGGCCCGCCGGAACGTCTGACATCGCGCACCGACCGGCTTACGGTTGCAGGTATGACTGACTCCGGAAGCGGCGCGGAAGAGTTCGATGTCATCGTGATCGGCGGCGGTCCCGCCGGTGAGAACGCGGCGAGTTACGCCATCGCCGGCAGCGACCGCACCGCGGCGCTGATCGAGCACGAACTCGTCGGCGGGGAATGCTCCTACTGGGCCTGCATGCCGAGCAAGGCGCTGCTGCGTCCGGGTGAGGTCCTCGGCGCGGCCCGCAACATGCCCGGGGTGTCCGCCGGTCCGCTCGACGTGGACGCCGTGCTGGCGCGCCGCGACTCCTTCACCAACAACCACGACGACTCGTCGCAGGTGATGTGGGCCGACGCGGCGGGGATCGACGTCATCCGGGGATCGGCACGCATCACCGGGGACCGCACGGTGACGGTCGGCGATTCCCGCGAGCTGCGCGCCCGGCACGCCGTCGTGGTCGCCACCGGGACGACCGCCACGGTCCCGGACACCCCCGGCCTGCGGGCGGCGTTGCCGTGGATCTCGCGGGACGCCACCAACCTGAGGGAGGTTCCCCGCCGGGTCGCCGTCGTCGGCGGCGGCGTCGTGGCCTGTGAGAGCGCGACGTGGCTGTTGGACCTCGGCGTCGAGGAACTGACGATGGTGGTCCGCGGCCGGGCGCTGCTCCCGAAGAACGAACCGTTCGCCGGGGAGCGGGTGGCCCGCACGCTGGAGAAGAAGGGTGCGCGGATCCTGTTCGGGGCGGACCTGCGCGGCGTCGAACGGGCCGACGCCCGGGACACCGGGATCGGCCGCATCCACGGGGGCCCCGTGACCCTCGACGTCGCGGGCCAGGACCCGCTCGTCGTCGACGAGGTCGTCGTCGCGACCGGGCGCACACCGGCAACGTCGTCGCTCGGCCTCGACGCGCGACTGCTGAACTCCCGCGGATACCTCACCACCGACGACCATCTGACGACGGCCGACGAGTGGTTGTACGCGGTCGGCGACGCCAACGGTCGCGCGCTGCTCACCCACATGGGCAAGTACCAGGGCCGGGTGTGCGGAGACGTCATCGCCGCCCGCGCCGAGGGCAGGCCGCTGGACGGGTCCCGATTCTGGGCCACCGCCGACCACGGGCAGATCCCCCAGGTGGTGTTCGCCGATCCGGAGGTCTCGGCCGTCGGGATCACCGAGCAGGAGGCACGCGACGCCGGCGTGGACGTCGAGACCGTGGAGGTCGACATCGCCGTCGCCGGCTCGTCCCTGTCCCGCGACGATTTCAGCGGTCACGCGAAACTCGTGGTCGATCGGACCACCGACACCCTGGTCGGAGCGACGTTCGCGGGCACCGACGTCGCCGAACTCGTCCACGCCGCCACCGTCGCGCTGGTCGGGAAGGTACCGCTCGACACACTGTGGCACGCGGTCCCGTCGTACCCGACCGTCAGCGAGGTGTGGCTGCGGCTGCTGGAGGCTCGGCGCTGACCCGAACGGAGCACCACGGGCGATGGCAGCGTCGTCCCAGGCGGTCTCCGTATAGTCGCCGACATGGCGTCTGACACTCTCACGACCGACACACTGGTGAGGACGACCGCAGGGGTGGTCCGTGGCCGGCGGGTCGGCGACCTGGTCGCGTGGCGGGGAATTCCCTACGCCGCGCCCCCGGTGGGTCCGCTGCGGTTGCGCGCACCCCGGCCGGTCACGCCGTGGTCCGGTGAGCTCGACGCCACCGAATTCGGCGACGCCGCCGTGCAGCACAAGAAGTTCACCGCGCTGCGACCGGGCAAGTATCAGCCGAGCAGCGAGAACTGCCTGACGCTCAACGTGCTGGCCACACCCGGCACGTCCGGGGCGCGCCCGGTGATGGTGTTCATCCACGGCGGCGCGTACACGCTGGGCATGTCGGCCACCGCGCTCTACGGCGGCCAGTCGCTGGTCCGCCGCGGCGACATCGTGTACGTGTCGATCAACTACCGCCTCGGATCGCTCGGATACCTCGACTTCACCCAATTCTCCACCCCCGACAGACCTTTCGACTCCAACCTCGGCCTCCGTGACCAGGTGGCCGCACTCGAATGGGTGCAGCGCAACATCGCCGAATTCGGCGGCGACCCCGACAATGTCACCGTCTTCGGCGAATCCGCGGGCGCCAACGCCGTCACCACCCTGATGACCACCCCCGACGCGAAAGGCCTCTTCGCGCGGGCCATCTCGGAGAGTTCCGCGCCCGGACTCGTCACGACGGCGGACCGGGCCGCGCGGTGGGCATCCGACTACGTGACGCTGCTCGGAGCCGAACCCGACACCGCCGCAGAGGCGCTCGCCTCGTCACCCGTCGGCGCGCTGGGCCGCGCGGGGAACCGTCTCGGCGCGAAGGTGCTCTCGGAGACGCCGGGACTGCACCCGTTCGGACCCGTGATCGACGGCGACTTCCTGCCCGAGCCGCCGCTCGACGCGTTCGCCGCCGGCTCGGCGCACCGGGTTCCGCTGATCATCGGCACCAACGCCCGCGAGGGCACCCTGTTCCCGAAATTCCTCGACGCGCTGCCGACGGACCCCGACCGGATCGGGCGGATGTTCGCACTCACCGACCCCGCCGCCGAGGCCCGCGTCACCGCGGCGTATCCGGGCTACCCGGCCCCGGACGCCGCCGTCGACCTGGGCGGCGATCTGACGTTCTGGAGGCCGTCGATCGAACTGGCCGAGGCCCACTCCGCGTACGCCCCCACCTTCAGCTACCGTTTCGATTTCGCGCCCCGTGCGATGAAGTGGCTCGGCCTGGACGCCACGCACGGCTTCGAACTGTTCGCCGTGTTCGACATCGCCGACACTCTGATCGGCCGCGGCCTCACCCTGCCGGGCGGACGACGCGGCCTGAAGGACGTGACGGATAATGTGCAGCGACACTGGCTGCACTTCGCTTCGCGGGGAACACCGTTGGTGTCGTGGCCGCAGTACGACACCAACCGGAGGGCAACACTCGTGTTCGACACCGTCACCACCGTCCAGGACGACCCGCGCCGGGAGCGCAGGCTGGCATGGGAGGGGTATTCGGGCTACCACGGGCAGGGCCTGTGAGCGCTCTGGAAGTCGACACCGATGCCGGCGCCGTCGGAGGGCGCCGGATCGACGACCTGGCAGCGTGGCGGGGCATCCCCTACGCCGCTCCCCCGGTCGGGCCGCTGCGGTTGCGGGCCCCGCACCCGGTCGAACCGTGGTCGGGGGTCCGGCGGGCGTTCCACTTCGGGTCCCCCGCACCGCAGCGCGGCGAGACCGACGAGGACTGTCTCACCCTCAACGTGCTCGCCCCCGGTTCCGCATCGGCACGTCCGCGACCGGTGATGGTGTTCATCCACGGCGGCGCCTACTCCGGCGGAACCTCGTCCTCGTCGCTCTACGGCGGCCAGTCGCTGGTCCGCCGCGGCGACATCGTGTACGTGTCGATCAACTACCGCCTCGGATCGCTCGGATACCTCGACTTCACCCAATTCTCCACCCCCGAAAGACCTTTCGACTCCAACCTCGGCCTCCGCGACCAGGTGGCCGCACTCGAATGGGTGCAGCGCAACATCGCCGAATTCGGCGGCGACCCCGACAACGTCACCGTCTTCGGCGAATCCGCGGGCGCCAACGCCGTCACCACCCTGATGACCACCCCCGCCGCGAAAGGCCTCTTCGCGCGGGCCATCGCCGAGAGCCCGCCGGTGGCCTCCGCCTACCACCCCGACCGGGCGGCGCGGTGGTCGCGCGAATTCCTCGAGATCGCCGGGGTCCCGCTGTCCGAGGCCGCGACGTGGCTCGAGAGCGCCGACCCGGCCGATTTCGTCGCGGCGGGGACGACGCTGGCGCACCGGGGCGCCGACGAGGAACCCGGAACCCGCGCGTTCGCCCCCGTCGTCGACGGCTTCTTCCTTCCCGCCCACCCGCTCGACAGTTTCGCGTCCGGATCCGGGCATCCCGTTCCGCTGATCATCGGCACGAACCGCCACGAGGGCAGGGTCTTTCCCCGGTTCCTGAACATCCTGCCCACCGATCCCACCCGGATCGACAAGATGTTCTCGCACGTCGACGCGTCGGTGAAGGAGCGGGCGATCGCCGCCTACCCCGGCTATCCCGGCCGGCGAGCGGCCGCGGACCTCGGCGGCGACGTGACGTTCTGGGAACCGTCCGTCCTGTGCGCACAGGGCCACACGACCGTCGCCCCGACCTACAGCTACCGGTACGACTTCGCACCCCGGTTGCTCCGCATCCTCGGGTTGGGCGCCACCCACGCCACGGAGTTGTACGCGGTGTTCGGGCTGACCGGGACGTGGGCGCGGTTGCTCACCGTGCTCGGGGGACGCCGCGGGTTGCGGGCCGTCACCGACACCGTCCAGTCGCACTGGCTGCATTTCGCCCGGCACGGGACGCCCGCACCGGGATGGCCGCGGTACTCGCCGGAGCGCCGGGAGACGCTCGTCATCGACGACACGAGCAGGGTGGAGAACGATCCGCTCGGTGAGCGCCGGCGGGCCTGGCTGGGGTACGAGCACCGGCGCTAGCGGGACCGTCGGCTCGTTCCCCGTTGCGCCCCTGCCGGTTGCCCTACTCTCGTAGAGACCTGCATTCGGGAGGCGAGAATGACCGAGTCGAACGACCTCGCAGGCCGCACCATGGTGGTCACCGGCGCCACCTCGGGCCTCGGCCTGGAGACCTGCCGCCAACTCGCGCAGCGCGGCGCCACCGTCGTCCTGGTCGGCCGGGACCAGGACAGGATCGACGCGGCGATCGCCGACCTGTCCGGGAGCGCGGACCGCGACCGACTGCACTCGGCGCTGGCCGATCTGTCCTCGCTCGGCCGGGTCCGGACGCTGTCCGGGGAACTGCTGCATCGGTTCCCGCGGATCGACGTGCTGGTGAACAACGCGGGCGTCGACGTGGGGCAGCGCCGGCTGACGGTCGACGGCATCGAAGAGACGTTCGCCGTGAACTACCTCGCGCCGTTCGTGCTGGCGACGACGCTGGCTCCGGCGATGGCGCGGGCGTCGACCGCCGACGCCGCCGGGTACCGGCGCCCGTCGCGGATCGTCGACATCAGTTCGTCGGGACATCGCAGCGGCAGCCTCGACTTCGACGACCTCGACGGTGCGAAGGACACGTTCCGCGGCCAGCGCGCGTACAACAACTCGAAACTCGCCCTGACCCTGTTCACCCGCGAGTTGGCGCGCCGGTCCGACCCCGCGAGGCTGGTCGTCAATTGCGCCGACCCCGGATTCGTCCGCGGCACCGCCCTCGGCCGGGGTCTGCCGTTCGGCCATCAGGTGGTCGGCACACTCCTGACACCGTTCATGGCCGAGGTCGCCAAGGCAGCGGAGACGGCGGTGTGGACCGCGACCGCCACGGAGAGCGGCAAATTCACCGGCCAGTACGTCAAGGGCTGCAAGGTCGTTCAGCCCGGCAAGGACGCACGGGACGCCGGACTCGCCGCGCGGCTGTGGGCCGCTACCGAGGCATTGCTCGCCGGCCGCGGCTGACGCTCGTCAGTTCGGATCCTCGAACAGCGACAGCACATTGCCGTGCGGGTCCCGGAACCACGCGACACGGATGCCGTCCGGTGCGAGCCACGCCGCGTGCTCGTCCTGATCCATCCCCGGGTACTCGGTGAACTCGATGCCCTTGCTGCGCAGCGATTCGACGACCTTGTTCAGGTCGGCGACCTTCCACCCCAGCACCGTGTACCCGGTGTCGGCCTTCGCCTGCACCAGCGTGACCCGGAGCAGAGCCCCGTTGCAGTCGAGGGCCAGCGCGAACTCGTCCCGTGAGACGCGGGTCAGCCCCAGGGTCTCCACGTAGAACATCTCCGAGACGTCCAGATCGGTGCTGGCCACGAAACTCACGAGCTCACCCTGAAGACTCATGGATCAACTGTGCCCCGCGCACCCGTGGACAGGCAAGAGTGCGGGGTCACCCGCGGCGGCATCCCGTGACCCGGGGCACACGGCCTTGCGACCGCAAGTTAACGTCGATTCGACAGGTCGTCTCGCACCGGAATGAGGAACTCGCGTGTCTGCTCCAGTTTCAGAGAAGAAGGGCCCCCTCGCGGGCATTCGCGTCGTCGAATTCGCTGGCCTCGGACCGGGCCCGCACGCCGCCGCCCTCCTGGCCGATCTCGGCGCCGACGTGGTCTGCGTCCAGCGGCCCGGAGTGATCCCGCCGGACGGTCCGTACGACCAGATCCAGCGCGGCCGCCGCGTCGTCGAGGCCAACCTGAAGGACCCCGCGCAGGTCGAGAAGGTGCTCGGGCTGATCGAGCGCGCCGACGTCGTGATCGAGGGCTTCCGTCCCGGGGTCACCGAGCGCATGGGTCTGGGCCCGGACGTCTGCCTGGGGCGCAACGAGCGGCTCGTGTACGGACGGATGACGGGCTGGGGCCAGGAGGGTCCACTCGCCAGCGCCGCGGGCCACGACATCAACTACATCTCGCTGACCGGCGTCCTGCACGCCATCGGCCGCAAGGGTGAGCGTCCCGTGCCGCCGCTGAACATGGTCGGCGACTTCGGCGGTGGTTCGATGTTCCTGATCTTCGGGATCCTGTCGGCGCTGGTGGAACGCCAGTCGTCCGGCAAGGGGCAGGTCGTGGATGCGGCGATGGTCGACGGCGCACTGGCCCTGTCGCACATGATGTGGGCGTTCCGCGGCCGCGGCGTCTGGTCCGACGAGCGTGGCGTCAACCTGCTCGACACCGGTGCGCCGTTCTACGACACCTACGAGACGTCCGACGGCAAGTACATGGCCGTGGGCTCGATCGAACCGCAGTTCTACGCCCTGCTGCTGCAGGGCCTCGAACTCGACCCCGCCGACCTGCCGCAGCAGATGGACGTGTCGGCGTGGCCGCAGATGAAGAAGGTCTTCGCCGAGAAGTTCCTGTCGAAGACCCGCGAAGAGTGGGCGGCCATCTTCCTCGGCACCGACGCCTGCGTGTCCCCGGTGCTGACGTTCGAGGAGGCGCCGTCCAACGAGCACATCGCCGCCCGCGGCTCGCTGATCGACCTCGACGGCGTCACGCAGCACGCCCCGGCACCCCGGTTCTCCCGCACCCCCGCCGGCGCACCCATCCCGCCGGCCCGCGAGGGCGTCGACATCGACACCGTCTGGACC